>CAMWXE010000081.1 GCA_947178145.1 uncultured Lachnospiraceae bacterium
GGAGAAATAGACAAGTCAAGATGTGTCACTTATTTTTCTACAGTTCCTTATCATATATTGACTGCATGTCTGCTATATACAAATGATCAATCAAAAGATTACCGTCCGCAAACAATTGTATCCCCTGCGAGTCATAATCACTATAGGAACGCATCGAAACGGACTTTGTATCGTTGAAAAAGGCTTCCACCAGTGATCTGTCAATATAAATTTCCATGACAAGCTTTCCGTCTTCCAGCATAAGAGGACCCGTGACATGATTCAGCGAAGCTGCGCCTCCCTTATTTTTCGTATCGCCTGAAATCGTGCTGCTCTCCACACTGTATGTATAAGAAGTCATGTCCGTGCTTCCGTTTGACTTCAGCTGAATTCCAAACTCCTTTGCCTCTTCTGTGGTGAGGACTGCTTGGATATACAGCAGATCGCCTTTCACATTTTCCAGCATAGCATTGGCCTGCTCCAGGGTAAGGTTCTGCCCTTCTGCCAATACATCGCCCTCCAGAGTGTGCAGTGCATCGTTCGGACTCATCTTTACATCTGTTCCCTCGTCATTGAGCCAGATTTTCCTTGTCAGTCCCACACAGTGCGCCCATCCTGCGGCGCCTTCCTCCGCTCCTGTCCTCTGGTCCTGCATGATGCTGAATACACACGCGTCACCGCTTTGCGGATCTACAAATATGCTGGGTCCGGTAAATACATTACACCCGTAATCGAGCAGGGAAGGATTATTGTCAAAGCTTTCATCTGGTGTAAACTTTCCGGTCTCAACGTCGAAGTCACCGATAAAATAATATACCTTGTTGTCGGCAAGTCCTGCAGGCGCCGGTGAAATCATAAATATATATTTTGTCAGGGTGCCCGCTTCATTGGTAAGCGGAAGGAGAATCGGCAGCTCCCAGCTCGTGCCATAGGTCATCGGCTGGTTTTCCATCTCATAGACAGGCCCCATGTATTTCCAGTCCATATCTATCGTGCCGTCCGACTTTACTTCCAGCGTCTCCGTCTCATACAGCACAGCGCTTCCGCCGTCCGATTCCATGCTTCCCGTACAGACAAGCATGCACCAGATATCTCCCTCTTTCCAGATATGGGAGTCGCGAAACTCGCCAGCCCTTCCCTGTCCTTCTGTCTGCTGTATGGCAAGCTCATCACAGATGACCCAGTCTGTCAGATTGGGATCCGAGAGATCTGCCGGATATGCCGCGCCAATATTCTGGTTTGAAATCAATCCGTCTTTTGCATAGCTGTCATTTCCCGCCGTAAAGAACAGTATGGGAACACCGTTTACATCCATCGCTGCGCCCCCGGACCACACACCATCCGGCACGACCGAGTTTTCCTCCGGTGTGATGGCTTCCTTAATCGGCGTCCAATGCACCATGTCCTCACTCACCAGATGCCCCCAGCAAATATTCCGCCAGTAAGTTCCCACCATATTATTCTGATAAAACAGATGATACATACCATTATAGTACAGCGGCGCGTGCGGCTCATTCATCCAATGCTGATACGGGCCGCCGTGATACTGAGTCTTATAGATATCCGATGTCAGTATATTTTCCATCCAGATATCTTCAAAGGCAATTTCCGGAATCTCGCCGACGGCGATTTCTTCTTCTCCCGGCACGCTCTGGTAGATTTTGAGTTCATCCATCAATCCGCAGAACATATTGTACGTCCCCGCCGCAATCTGCTCCGCATCAGAGTTCTTACCAACCAGAAACTTTTTTCTGTCCGCAGGGCTGATGGCCGTCCCGGACGCCAGCTCCTTTGAACCAATTTTTGCTCCATTCAAGTACAGGCTCATTTCCCCTTTGCCTCCATCAAATGTCGCCGTGACCAGATTCCATCGGTACTTCTCAAGATTTGCACCATCTCCCCATAGCGTGATCCAGTCCTCTCCTGTTCCAACTTGGAAACACAGCCTTCCATAGCGTTGATACCCCAGAAGCACTCCCTGATTCTTATTTTTGTCGTATTGACTGACTATTGCAGTCAAATGCTCCGTTCCATTCTCTGCGGCATTCGGATCATCCCACTCAAAAGCCCTCGGCGCAACCCATACGCTGACAGAAAAGGAATCTCCCGCCACGCAGATCTCATCTGCGCTGTAATCAATATAAGTGGAGCAACCATCAAACAGCAAAGATCCGCCCGCAACACCGGATTCCCTCCACTCAGGCTCCCGATTTTCCATATATGCCGCATTATTGTATATGTAGTGTACTTCTGCATTCTGCACTCTGCCGGCACTGTCTGCTATCTCGGTGCCCTCTCCCTCATTAAATGCAAGGTGCAGGAGCAGGCTGTCCGTCTCCTTGCTGTCCCCTTTACATCCGGTACACAGGACAGCCAGCATTGAAACAGCCGCCAGATAAATTCCCTGTCTTTTATAAAATGTTCTGAACCCCAAAACTGCTCTCTTCCTTTCACACAATCAAATCGTATTTGACAATATCCATCTTCACCGTTCCGTCTGCATAGAAAGAGATCCCGTCCGCTGACTGACCGGTATACAGAATGGCACTCATAACCTGTTCCCCGTCATTCACAAAAACCTCCACGCTGAACCGGTCCAGAATGATCCGCAGTTTTAACGCTCCATTCTCACTGTTTACTTTGCTGCGCCTCTGATGGATAATCGCCCTTCTGGAACCGGAATGTTTTCTGTCCACCTTTAAGATGGATTCTCTCGGTCGGAAACTGAGCGAGGTCTGGTACTTCTCATTCTGTGCAAAACGGAATGCAAACTTGTGGTAGAGATTCTGCTCATCTCCCGGGCGGATGTTCAGTTCGATATCCACCCTGCGCCCCTGAATGCCTTCCAGCTTTATTGTCTCTGAGAAAATAACATCCTGATAGGCCACCCTGTTCGAGCGGAACGCATCCAGCTCACGAATCGGTTTCTGATACAGCCTGCCATTTCTGACGGACAATTCGCGGGGCAGGCTCATCTGCCCAAACCACAGTACATCCGTCGTCCGCTGCTGACATGTGTCCCAGTTCTGCATCCACCCGATCATAACACGCCGCCCGTCCGGTGTGAGCACAGTCTGCGGTGCATAGAAATCAATCCCATAATCGACGGACTGGTCATGCTCCTCCTGAAACGTCCCAGCCTCCTCGTCATATTCGCCGATCAGGCAGAGCGTTCCGTTCCCGTTGTGATACTCAAAACTGTGAGGCAGCATATCCTGCGGGCTGGTGAGCAGCACCCATTTGCCGTCTAGTTGAAAGAAATCGGGACATTCCCACATTTTTCCAAAACGGTTGTTGTTGGAGGCCAATATACTTTTGAATTTCCACTGGAATCCGTCAGGACTCGTGTACAGCAAAATCTGTCCGCTTCCATCCGCCGGCCGGCTGCCGACTACGCAGCAATAGGTACCATCCTCTTTCTGCCACATCTTGGGATCACGGAAATCATACCTGCTGCTGCCCTCCGGCAAATCCTTTTTGTCCAGCACCGGATTCTTTTCATATTTCTCGTAGTCAACACCGTCTCCCACAGCAAGACACTGTGTCTGTACCTCCCGTGTCTCCCTGCCGCGCTGGCGCTCTTTCACCACTCCGGTATACATCAGCAGTTGTCTGCCATCCGGAAGCGTAACCGCACTCCCCGAAAAGCATCCGTCCATATCACAGAGTTCATCCGGAGCCAGCGCAGCCGGAAGATATTCCCAGTGCAGCAAGTCCTCGCTGACCGCATGCCCCCAGTGCATAGGCCCCCAGTGGGAATCGTATGGATGGTACTGGTAAAACATGTGGTATTTCCCATCATAATACGAGAATCCGTTCGGATCATTCATCCACCCGACGCGCGCGGACAAGTGAAAGTCCGGCCGGGCCTCCGCCGCAATCTGTTTCTCCATAGTTTCTTCATACTTTCGTGCATCCCTCAAAATATGGCTCATCATTTTATAACCTTGCTCCTTTCTCAACCTGCGGATTTGCGCCTGGCACAAATCCACACGATACTCCATTCTGCCGACAGCCTGTGAAATTGACCATCAGCTCTGGCAATTTTATATTTTTAGAGAACAATATCGGAGCAGATACAATTCCATTTCCACTCCGATATCGATTCCCTTTATCCCTTGCATTCCTGCCAGGGATAACCGCTGTCTGTGTTACTCAGCTTGTTCTGCATCTCCTGCCGCAGCATAGCGGTCGTAAGCTGCCTGGTATACTTTCTGCAGTTCGTCCATACCACAGTTGTTTTTCAACGTTGAAACATAAGACTCCCACGCTTCATCTGTCGGTCCGCCTTCCTTGATCCACAGACCTTCCTGCTCTGACACTGTGCTCTCAAAGTCAGGTTTATATCTGTCGATCGTGTCAAGCTCTTCCTTTGTGAATACGCAGTCGACCGGGTAGGTGACAGCACTGTCAACAAACGACATCCAATAATCATTTAAATCTGTCAGACGCTCAATGGCACGGTCTTCCATCTTGAAAGTCGTCTTGTAGTAATCGCTGAGGATCAGCTTCGGTCCTGCAACTTCCTGCTCGCTCTTTAACTCGCCGGCGCTCTTTCCAAACTTTTCTCTTGCCTCTTCATCGGTAACACTCAGCCATACTCCGTCCGCATCCTGCTCTGTGAAGTATACGCCGATTGGTCCGTACTGAAGCTGCATTACGATTTCAGGATCATACCACATATCGAAGAACTTCAGCAGGTTTGCCGGGCTCTTGCACTCCTTTGTGATACACAGCTGTCCGCTGTTGATACCGCCGCCGGTACGCACTGTTACATTGTGTGTTCCATCCGGTCCGTCAAGGATTGGCAGGAATACATAATCCTTTGCATAATCGCCCATTACTTCCTCGATGTACCACCATGTAGCCACACCGACATATCCCTGTGAACATTTTGAAATATACTGTGTGTCAGACTGGCTGAACATCTCAAGATCGATCAGTCCATCCGCATACCAGTCATGGAAATAGGTAACTGCCTGACGGTATCCATCAGTTGTGCAGACAAAATCAACCGTTCCATCATCATGGAGAACAAGGTCGTTGCAGACATCATTTGGCCAGTTTGTGAAGCCAAATCCCGCATAAAAGATGTTCTGTCCCCAGCACCACTGGTCAAATCCTGTGCTCATGGGAATCGTAGTACCCGCATCATTGCCATAGTACTTCGCACTCATATCGTTATCCTTGAAAGCCTGCAGCGCATCATGAAGCTCGTCAAGCGTCGTCGGTACCTCAAGCCCCAGATCGTCCAGCCATGCCTTGTTGATCATAGAGAACTGTGGAATCGTAAAAATACTGTAGTCATTCGCTGCACCGATACCTGCGGTTCCCATCTGCTCGCCTGCCGGAAGTCCGTAGATGCCGCCGTTATTCATGGTAATCGCGCTGCGGATGTTCGGGTTCTCATCAAGAATTTTGCTCAGATTCGGCATATACTCTTCTGTCAGGTACGGCGTCAGATCAACGAACACGCCATCCTCTCCATAATTGGTCAGATCATAATTGCTGAATCCGACACCCATAAACGCGTCAGGAAGATCATCACCTGCGATCTTAATGTTGACCTGCTCTGCCAGGGAATCGCTCATACAGTTCCATTCGATTTTGATGCCCGCATCCTCCTGCAGCTTATTCAATACTTCATTGCTGTCATACCCTTTGCTCAGCGCACTCATGCCGCCCATGATCAGGAAGTCTGTCTGCGAAGTATCATCACTCGCAACGCCGGGCTCCACCGTGCTTGCCTCCTTCCCTCCGCCGCATGCCGTCACTGACAGCGCAAGACCTGCCACGAGTGTACAGGAAACTGCTTTTTTCCATAACTTTTTCTTACTCATAATATTATCCTTCCTTTCTATAATATAGCTATATAAAACGAAATCCAAGTTTCATGCTAACCTTTGACCGCCCCTGCCATAAAGCCTTTTTCAAAATACTTCTGTACAAACGGATAGATAATCAGCATCGGAGCAGCTGCCACGATAATCGATGAAAACTTGATCATCTCTGTCAGTTTATTCAGTTCCGCATATCCGCCGGAAATCGTACTTGCCTGACTTGCGCTCGCAGAACTCTTGATCAGGATATTTCTCAAAATCAAAGGTAACGGTGCTTTCTCTTCGCCTGGCAGATAAATCAATGCCGTAAACCAGTCATTCCAGTACGCAACCATGCTGAACACGACCATAACTGCCATAATCGAACGGCTCAAAGGTACTACAATCTTGTAGAACGTTGTCCATTTGGAGGCTCCGTCAATCTCTGCCGCCTCAATCATTTCCTTGGGAATACTGTTCTCAAAGAAGTTTCTCATAATGATCATGTTGCCGACGCCGACACCACCCGGGAGAAAGAGCGCCCATATACTGTTGATCAGCCCGGTATCCTTTACGACCAGGTACGTAGGAACCAGTCCGCCGCCAAAATACATCGTAAAGATAAAGAAGATACTCAAAAATTTTCTTCCCGGCAGATCCTTGACACTGAGCGGATAGGCCGACAGATACAGCATCAGCACAGAGAATATCGTACCGATCACAGTGTACTTGATACTGTTCAGGTAACCTGTCACGATGCGGGAATCAGCGAATACGGATTTATACCCGTCCAAAGTGAACTGACTCGGAAACAGAAATGTCTTTCCCGCATATACATCATATGGATTTGACACAGAAGCAATCAATATATAGTACAGCGGATAGGCAACGATAAACAAAGCAACTGCACAGATGGCAACCAGGATAATATCGCTGGTTCTTTCAGAAAATCCTGTCGTATTTTTCGTTTTTGTTTTTGCGTTCATACCACACCTCCTATACAAAACTTGTGTCTTCGGATATCTTGCCGGCTATCTTGTTGACCACAATCAGCAGAATGATATTGACCGCCGTGTTGAACAGTCCCACCGCCGTAGAGTAACTGTACTTGGCATTTTCAATACCCTGCTGGTATACGTACACGGCAATGACATCACTTGTCGCCTTGTTCAAATCTGTCTGTAAGAGCCAGACCTTCTCAAATCCCACATTCATCAGACCGCCCGCGCTCATGATGAGATTCAGCACCATGATGGAAGTCAGCTCCGGTATGTCGATATGGAGAATCCTCTGGAACATGGAAGCGCCGTCTACCTTTGCCGCCTCATAGAGGGAAGTGTCCACATTTGCCAGCGTCGCCATGTATACGATGACGCCCCATCCTGCATCCTGCCAGATGCCGGAAGCTATGTAAATCGTGCGGAACGCGGAGGCTTCTGTCAGGAAATCAACGGAAGTACCCGCGATCAGGTTGATCAGACCGCCCGAAGGACTTAAAAAAATACGAATCATACCACAGATAACCATCGTGGAAATAAAGTGCGGTGCATAGAGCACTGTCTGTGTGATTCTCTTGAATCGCTGGAACCTCAGCTGGTTGAGCATCAGCGCCAGGATAATCGGAATCGGGAACCCCCACAGCAGACTGAAGAAACTCAGCACTACCGTATTCTTGATCATTCGGCCGCAGGTTGGCGCAGTGAAGAACCGCTCAAACCATTCCAGTCCGACCCATTCGCTCCCCCACATGCCGCGGCTTGCCTTGTAGTCCCTGAATGCAATCTGGATACCGTACATTGGTATGTACTTGTAAACCACAGTCAGCACGACGGGAACCAGAAGCATCACATACAGCTGCCAGTTATCAATAATCCGCCGTTTCAGTGACTTACTGCTCTGCGTCATTGCCAGATTCGCAGCAATCGACTTGTCTTTACTCATAATATCTCTCCTTTCTTTTTGTAAACAAGCAAAATGGATAAGTTGCCTCTTTCATGAAAATATTCGTTTTTTAATATCATAAAATCCGTTGTATTTTACGTCTTTTCATGAAACGTTATTTTTCTTGTTCAACTTACAATAGCATTTTCTTTATACAAAGTCAATGGAAATTTTATAATTCCTAAGCCGTTTTTATACTTTTATCTGTTTTACACAGTTCTTTTTGTGCATATTGTCTATTCAACTTTCTCCAACATTCCATGAAACGTTTCGTGCATTTTTATTCTTAATTCCCTTTACAAATCCAAATGCTTGAATTATAATTGAAATTAATAAAAAGAGCTGGTGTACCGATTCTGTCGTTTCACACATATTTTTCATAACTTTTTCATGTTCGCAGCGGACATCCACTCTGGCTTTAATATGATGAAAGAGGTTTTATGTCAATATGAAAAAAGAATCTTCCGCCCCTACAATGAAAGATGTCGCCCGCGAAGCAGGCGTTGCCCTTGGCACAGTGTCCAAAGTTGTCAACGGACTGCCTGTAGGCGACTCCTACAAGATTCGTGTGGAAAATGCCATCCAGAAACTAAATTATCAGGTCAACAGCTACGCACAGGGTCTCAAGGCGAGCAAGACCTATACAGTAGCCTTATTGATCCCAAACACTGTGGAACCCTTTTTTTCCGCGCTCACCTACCATATCAACATCGCACTTTTAAAGCGGAAATACCGGATGCTGCTCTGCTCCACAGACTTTGATCTGGCCCAGGAACAGGAATACGTCACAATGGCACAGCAAAATAAAGTAGACGGGATTATCGGTCTGACCTACAATCCCAATCTGATTATAGAGGAAAACACACCTTTTGTGACTTTTGACCGCCGCATGGGCGCGAACATCCCCTGTGTGGCAAGCGATAATTTTGCCGGCGGCCAGCTCGCCGCCGAGAAGCTGGCGGACTTTGGCTGTAAGAACGTCGCCTTTCTGCGGATTGGTTCTTCCCTGACCAATGAGCCAAACAAACGAAAAGCTGGCTTTGAAAACGGCTGTCTTTCCCGTGGTCTTCATTATGAAATGAAAATACTTGACGACGGGGAGCCCTATGAAGAGTTTGAAAAATTTCTTGCGGAGCATATCCACGACGGAAAACTATCCATCGACGGAATCTTCTGCGTGACAGACAAACTTGCCCTTTATGTAATACAGTCCTTAAGACGCCTAAAGCAGCGCGTGCCGGAAGATGTGCAGGTCATCGGTTATGATGGCATCCGTTATTTTGGAGACCAGGAATACATGTGTTCTACTATCGTGCAGCCGTTGCCGGAACTGGCAGAAATGTGTGTTGAGCTTCTTCTGCAGGAAAATATGAAAACAAAGCCTCCGCTTGTCTGTCTGCCTGTCACTTACGCATATGGCGGAACCACATCCGAATTTACAGACAAGTCAGAATCATTCAAGGAGTGATGAAAGCATGCGTATTGGAAATTTAGAAACCCTGGAGAAAACAGGAAATTCAGAAAACCTTATCAACTTAATACAATCCGGACAACACAAAAACCTCAGCAAATCAGAAAGACGCAAAAACTGGTGGTATTACTATAAGTGGTATGTCATCTGCGGTGCTATCCTGCTAGGAATTGTATGCAATATAACAGGAAATGCACTGGGACTCTGGCATCCCTCTCCTGATTTTCAGATTGCCTATGTCGGCGAGACGGCACTCCCGCAGGATACAGTCACAGCTCTCGAAAACGCTTTTGCATCCATCGGCGGGGATTTCAACGGAGACGGAAAAGTAATCGTCAAGATAAACCAGTATGCCAGCAGCAGCCAGAGTTCCGATGCTGACACTGTATTTTATGGAACTGCTTCCGAAATCACGCTGATCGGCGATATTTCAGACTGTGAAAGCTATTTTTTCTTAATGGACAATCCAGATCAGCTGCAGCGCGAACAGCAGATCCTCGCCTGTCCTGACGGAAGCTGTCCTGATCAGACGGATCGTTCCATTGACGACAAGGTCATTTTGTGGTCAGACTGCCCTGTGCTCTCCGAACTGGAGCTGGGCTCCTACTCCATTAACATACTTGGTCAGAACATAACCGGAAGGAATCAGGAACTGCTCTCCGGACTTTATATCGGAAGGCGATGCTTCTATACCGATGCCCTGACAGACAATGCGGAACAATGCAGTGCGCTATGGGATACAATCGCCGCCAGATCAGAACCTGTCACGCGATACACAAAACAGCCCTGATTCTAGAGCGCACTGTCGAACATGAAACCATCCAGAAACACTGAAACGGAGATAACCTTTATGAAATCAAACATAACATCTATTCTATGCTTTCTCTGCATCACACTGATGCTTACCGGATGCTCGCTGACCTCTTCCCTTTCGGAGGAAGAACCGATTGAAAACAAAGCATTTTTGGAGATTGGCAGACACCTTGCAGTCAACAATACAAACGAAAGCCTTATCCTCTACGACTACAAGGAAGCCCTTGCCGGCGACGGAATGTACTATGCGTCATGGGTGATCGGAGACTCCGAGCCTTATGAAAACAGTGACGGCGATACAATTGACCTGTACGACGCCCAGCTCTATCTGCTTCTGGGAGAATTTACCAACAGCGAAAAGGCGCAGGAGAACAAGGATGCATGGCTTGACCGGGGAAAGTCAAGCTATGTGGTCTCAGGCGAAAAAGAAATTGACTGCAGCGGACAGACATACCAGATGATCACATACACCTTCCAGAACGAAGACAATCCCTATGCCCGCGGCGTGTCAGCCTTTGCTGTGCATGACAGGCTGGCACTGTGCATCGAGCTGACATGCCAGGAGGAGTTTACGGAGGATTTGGAAGCCATATTGACGAACTTCCTGGAGAATTGTACGATAAACAATCAGGGAACGGTTCCCTGACAAAGCAATCTGGAACACCCGATAAAATTAGCGCTATCCGTGCCAGGGAGCTTCAAACAGCTCCCTGGCACGGATAGCGCAATGAAACAAAAATATCTTTTGTGTAATGAATATCATTTTGGAGAATTAGCCTGCTTTTCTTCTGTCTTCGCAGCAGAATCAAAAACGCACTCGGTACGGCTCAGATAAAAGGCCCAAACATGGGGATAACTTACAATATATTCACTGTCGACAAGCTCCTTACATTATTAGTGCAAACGCATTATTCAAACATACAGCCCTGAAAACCTCCTCTACAATCTCATTTCTTCTATCAATTTTCCTACTGAAGTCCCTAATTCAACAGCCAGACTCCTTGAATCCTCACAATATAGCTTTGCCTGTACAATCGCGGTATCTGTTAAGGGAAGAAGTTTTTCAAATTTCAATTTGCTTCCCTTTGAATATCCATCCAGCTTTTTTGACACTAATATCTCGAGAAATTTTTTATTCACTGATGCATCCCCGACCAATTGGTGCCGCAAATTCTTTTTATTTTCAAGAAGCATCTTTGCATCATATTGTTGTATATTTGAAAAATGCATTAACAGCCATAACTCAAAATTGGGGTTGGACATCACTGCTCTGATTCCATGCTTATCGCATAATTCAAAGATTTCATCCATTGATTCCTCAAGATTTCTGTAATCCCTGTCAAAAATAATACACACACGATCTATCTCCGCATCAAAATTATCCCACTTGCAATTTTCCCCCCACTCATTTTCCGAGACAGGATTTCCATTCTGATCAATATGCCCCATCTGAAACAGACAAGCATTTAACAACTGCAGGGGATGGCTCAACGTCTCCTGACCTTTTTGCTTTTCTATTACCTGAATATAAACATCATTTTTTATGTTTAATTCCGCCTTATTATTTCTGACACCAAAGAAATATGACTCCTCTGTCGCGCCCTCCGAAATACAATAAAAACGAATTCTCGGCTGCAGTGTTTCCGCCTCGTCCGCATAATCGAATGCCTTGGGCGTTCTTAAGTTCAATCTCTCCAATTCTATTCTCTCCCCCACACGTACTCAAAATCTTTAAACACAGGGACTGCACCATATCTCCCAGCGAGATAATCCTTAGAAACTACTTTGTCATATCTGATCTTAAACTTTTCCAAAGTATATAGACTTGTATTGTTATCCTGTTCTTTTTCAGCAAACCATATTTCATCTCTTCGCAAAATACTTAAATCCATAAGATTTGACTCGTGCGTTGTAATAATTAACTGCGTTGTCTTTCCGACTGAAAATTTGAGAAAGGTCTCCACAAATTTAATTGTCATCTGTGGATGAAGGCTGCGATCCAATTCATCAATTACAAATACCTTATCTTCATCATCATTTAATATCACATCCAACAATTCAATCAACCGCTGCGTTCCATCAGATTCCTCACCATATTCATACTTTCCCGCATCTGATCCATGCTGGAATACTAATTTTGCAATTCTCTTTGTTCCAGTCTCGTCATAGTCCAATTCAAAGAGCGTCTCTCCAAAATTCAGGATGCTCTTTGAACGAGTCCTATTATCAGAACTTGGTTTGCGTAAAAATTTTTCTGCCAAACCCTCATCCGGAAAGTATTCTTTAAATGCCGCTTCGTTTATAACCCGCATATCATAGTCCGTAATACCTGTGTCCAAATACTTTAAAATATTTACTAATTTTTTGTTATCACTGCCAAACCAAAAATAACTTGCACCGATTTTCGTCTCAGGGTAAATCACAACCAACTTATATCGAAACCAATCAAATATCTTATTAAAAATTTCAAAATCTTCTTCTTCCATTTTTCTTCTTTTTATTTCATACAACAACAAAGTAGTACGAATGCGATTTGCATCTTTTATAAAGAAATGAAACTGCTCTCCGTTTTCCTTTGCTGCAAACAGCTTTTCATCAAAATAGTACGCATCATTCTCTGCTACCCGCTCAAAAAGAACATGTTCTTCGGCAGACTTCATCTCATAGAGCCATTCCGAAAAAACCAGACGGTGTTTCAAATTAACCGTAAACCCATATGCAAAACACTTTTCTCCTACTGTAAATTCATATTCAAACAAAGTCGGACGCTCTGCATTTAAATAATCACTTTTGCAAAATTTATCCTGGCAGTCAATATCCTCCATAGTATTTAAAATGATATCTCTACCCGTATCTATGGCTCTTATTAAATTCGTTTTGCCAGATGCATTCGCCCCATATATAGAAGAAAATTTTAGTACTTTTCGCTCCTTATAATTCATGATTCTCTCTTTATGCTGTTCCGAACGTCCTGCATAAAGATGATATTCCTCAGGATTTAGCTTATATCCAAATGACATAAAATTTGATATCGAAAATCTCATCAACATAACTGTTACCTCACCGTTTTTTCTCCACTTGCTCCTATTTTATGGTATCATACATTTAATTATACCGTTATTTTTGTTGATTACAAGAGATTTTTTCACCACTTTTTAACCAAATACACTCTGATCACATCATGATGCATCGCATTGACCTGAGGAACTGCAATCCCTACTGTCACTTCTTCGGTACTGATTCCAGATAATGATTCTTCTTATGACGTGCTCTATTCCGTCTCACTGTCCTGCTTTTCTTCTGTCTTCACATCACTGCCCGTTCCCGCATACTCGGCAGTTCCCACCGGCAGCCCCTGCTGTCTCAAGGAATATTCCGCCAGCCGCTTCACAACATAGTAAAGTGTGGCAAACAGCGGCACTCCGACAATCATTCCCACAAATCCCATCAGCTTTCCAAAGAGCAGCATCGCCACAGTCACATAGAGCGCCGAAAGCCCTGTGGAATTTCCAAGGATACGCGGTCCGATGACATTTCCGTCCAGCTGCTGCAGTATGACAATAAAGACCAGAAAAACGATGCATTTTGACGGCGACACCAGCAGAATCAAAAACGCACTCGGTACGGCTCCGATAAAAGGCCCAAACATGGGGATAATGTTGGTCACGCCCACAATGACACTGACCAGCAGCGCATAGGGCATCTTCAAAACAGTCAGGCACACAAAACAGATGATTCCCACAATCAGGGAATCTAAAAGTTTCCCGGAGATGAATCCACTAAAGATCTGGTCTGTCTGATGTAAGACCTCTATGACAACACGATTGAACCGCTTATTGCGGCTGACTGCATAAAAAAGCTTCTTACACTGCCCCATATAGCGCTCCCGGTCCAGCAGAAGATAGACCGTGACAACGATCGACACCACAAAATTCACGACCGCAGAGCCAATTGACAACACGCTGCCTGCCACGTTGGAAACCGTCGCAAACAAATTTTCTTTGATCCATGTCATCAGAAACGTCTCGACGGAAGCGATCATCTGCATGACTGTAGCCGCCGCGTCACTGTCTGCTTCCAGATAGCTTTCCAGCCTTGTAAGCTGTACCTCCAGCATTCCGGGCAGATCTACCACCAGGCTCCGGATACTGTCTGCCACCTGCGGCAGAATCAACGCACAGAACAGCCCCAATATACCGATGGCAAAAACCATGGTAAACAGAACAGAGAGCGGCCGCGCAGCGCGGGAAAGCCATTTGGCCCGGTGAAGCTGCCTCTCCAGAAACTTCGCAACCGGACATAGTATGTATGCGATCACAATGCCCACCATCACCGGCTGAAGCGCCAGTGAAATAATATCAAGATACGACTTTATCCCCTGATACCGCAAAACAATAAAATAAAATGCGACAACTGCTGCGAGACTGACAAAAATAGTAAGTCCAATCTGCAAATAGTGTTTTTTATCCGATTTCATACAGAAATCCTCCTCGTATTTAGTACAAGGCACACCGCACGCTCTGTTGATATGCCTTGTATCCACTATAATATACAATTGCCGTATTTACAACAAACATTTTCTTATATTTATCTTTTTTTCAACTCTTCCACAATCCTGTTGTAATTTGTCCTGTTCAGCCGGTAGAAGAACAACACGACGGCAGTCACAACCCACAGCACGCCTGGGACGGTGGTAAAGGCGTGTTTCATGACAAGAATGACAGCGTCATTCTGCTGCTGGTTTGCCACATAGCCGAATTTTCCAAGCAGTCCCGCCAGCATGGCCGTACCCAGCGCCATTCCGATCTTGTTTCCCAGCGAGATAAAAGCGTACTGAAAACCGTCGTTGCGAAGCCCTGTCTTCCACTGTCCGTACTCCGCACAATCAGGAATAATCGCATAGATCGCCGTGTTAAACCCGGAAAAGAAAAACTGTGTCAATGCAGAAAACGCATAGAACCCAACCGGGCTGTCCTGCACATTAAACAGGTACAAAACAAGCATACTGATTCCTGTGAGCAGTGCAAAAATCGATGCCGCCCTGCCCTTGTTGTTTGTCTTGTGAAATACCGACTGGAAACAGGCCGCCCCGAGAATGGACGGAATGATAATGCACATGGAGTATGTCGTATAATAAGACGCATTTCCCTCCATATATGTAAAATAGTACAAAATATCTGCATTTCTTCCATATAAAGTAAATCCGAACAACACCTGCCCTGCCAGTGCCAAAAGGTATGGTCTGTTCTGCAGCACAGCATTGATTTGCACTTTCAGCGGTGTCTTCTCCTTCTCGGGAATTTCCACTGTCTCCTTCGTCTTTGCAAAGCAGAAGAAATGACATGCCGCAAAGATACAGCCATACAAAACCGCCACTGTAAGATATCCCTGTTTCGCGCTGCTGCTCCCGAACTTTGTCACAAGGGGAACTGTGATAATATTGATAATGCCAATCGCAATCATCGCCGCCACTGAGCGCGACGTGTTGATTTTCGCGCGCTCATCAATGTTCTGCGTCATCGCCCCGCACAGTGTCCCATATGGAATATTGACACAGGTATATCCCAGCACCAGCAGACAGTATGTGATGACCATGTACACAATCTTAGCCGTGTTGGACCACCCCGGATGCGCCCAGAAAGTCAGTGCCAGTATCACGGCGGTGATTGGCGCCGATATCAATATCCATGGTCTGTATCTCCCCCATCGCGACTTTGTCTTATCTGTGAGTCCGCCGATAATCGGGTCATTGATGGCATCCCAGAATCTTGAGAACAGCATCAGCCCTGATACTGCAGCCATGCTGATTCCAAATACATCCGTATAAAAGATCATCAGAAAATTGCTTACAAACATCCAGCTGAAATTGCAGCCCACATCTCCAAATCCATATGCAATTTTACTGATTAAAGGCACTTTGCCGTTTTCTGTTTTATTTTCCATAGCCGCCTCCACCACCTTTTCTATTGTTCTATTCCTGCACGTTGATGATCACTTTCATCGTCGTCTCCCTGTTGGCATCAATATACTGATACGCCTCAAGATAATCCCGGAATGCAAATGTTTTGGAAATCAATGGTTTCAGCTGTACTTTGTTGTCATTGACCAGCGCAATTGCATCCAGATAGTCATCATGGCGGTACATCATGGTGCTCTTGATATCCAGTTCGTGATCGTTTGCCACCGCAAGGTCGATTTCCGCCATCCCCGCAAAGACTGCCACCAGTACAATCGTGCTGCCCTTTCGCGCGTGTTGAATCGCCTGGCCCATCGTAATATTATTTCCCGCGCAGTAATAGATAACATCCGCCTTATCCGGTCCAAACGCCTCAATCATCGCCTCTCCAAAATCGTTCTCCCTTGTGTTCACACAGATGTCAACGCCGCACTCCTCTGCCTTTTCCAGCCTGAGGTCGCTCACGTCAGTGAACATCGATGTTTACTAGAAGGATTTTATCTCTTCTAAACTATGCCTGACCATCTTAGGAACTGTTCAGAAATAACCTATGCATCTACCTATAAAATAAAAAATGAGACTTCCGTAGAAGTCTCGATTAGTCATCCTCGCCAAATTCCTTTTTGCGTTGATTACACTGTCATGTTTTTGTGGGAAAGCAAACACACAACTTCAATGTTCCCCGTCCACGGAAACTGATCAATCGCAATTGCTCTCTCCATTCTATATCCACGGTCGAGCAATACGTCCAGATCTCTTGCAAGACTTGTTGGCTTGCAGCTTATGTATACAATCCTCTCCACATTGTAATCAATAATTTTTTGCAGCGCTTTTGGATGTATCCCGTCGCGCGGCGGGTCAAGCACGATAAAGTCCGGTTTCTCATCAATCTCATCAATCACTTTTAGTACATCCCCTGCAATAAACACACAATTGTCAAGTCCATTCAGCGCCGCGTTCTGTCTTGCGGCCTCGACTGCCTCCTCGACAATCTCCACACCGACCACCTTCTTTGTCACAGGGGCCAGGAGCTGAGCGATGGTTCCTGTACCGCTGTACAAGTCAAACACCGTCCTGTCATGCTTCCCCTCTCCCGAAATATCGCCCAAAAATTCCCTTGCGGTCTCATATAGCACTTCCGCTCCCAAAGTATTAGTCTGAAAAAAAGAAAACTGCGAAATCTTGAATTTAAGCCCCAGCAATTCCTCATAAAAATAATCCTGACCATATAAGATAACCGTCTCATCGCTTTGGACGACATCTGCCAGGGAATCATTTTTTGTGTGAAGCACACCCACTATTTTCCCTTTTAATGGCAGCGCCAGCAGCTGTGTCACTAATGGCTCCAGATCATGTGTCTCCTGTGTGGTCGTCACAAGCGCAATCAGCATCTCGCCCGTTTTCTGTGCCTTTCTCACAAGCAGATGCCGCAGATATCCCTCATGACGGATTCTATGAAAATAACTACTGTTTTCTTTTGTAAAATAGTCCAGTACACAGACGAGTACCATTCTGTAGTCCTCATCTACGATACGACACTCCCGTACCGACACAATATCATAAAAACTTCCCCGCTTGTGCATGCCCAGTGCAAGCGGACCATCTTTATATTCATCACCAAAGGAAAATTCCATCTTATTTCTGTACTCATACTGAATGGGACTTGCTTTGATCCCCTCAAAGATGCGATTCATATATTGCTCTGTATCGATATGTTCTCCATCTAATAACGTCTGTTTCTCAAAAGCCGGCTGCAGCAGCTTCCTCACTTGCGATTCCTTTATTTCAAGCTGCTTCTGGTATGGAATACTCTGATAATTACATCCCCCGCACGCTCCGAAATGAGGACACCCATCTGCCAGTTCACAGGGAGCCTTCTCCAACACTTCAATCAGCCTGCCCTCCGATTTTCCTTTGCGCTTTTTGTGGACCAGAAATGATATTCGCTGTCCGGGTATGACATTCTTTACAACGGCTGTCTCATCCTCACATCTCACAATCCCCTTGTTCGGAAAATCAATCCGCTCCACATACCCCTCATAAACCTGTCCCTTTTTCATAAATAACCTCCCTACAGCAAAGAAGGGAGTGCTGTCTTGCCAACACTCCCTCAAATCTTTCATTTCATGCATCCTTTATTTTACAGTTGTGTACTCATTTTCCTTTGCTGGCTCCTGCTCCTCGTCCTCTTCATCATCAAAGAAGTCGTCCTCAAAGTCGTCGTCAAACTCATCATCGAAATCATCAAGGTAATCAGGTGTCATATAGCGATATACTGCATACGCAATCGCGGCCACCGCAGCGATTGCTCCAATAATAGCAAGCGCCCATAGCAGTGTGTTGCCTTTCTTCTCATTATCCTTTTTCAGATCAATCTTTGCACAGTATTTGCTTAGGATATCATTGCTCACCAAATTCTTATCCTGCAGATATTCTATTAATTCGTCCCACTTTTTCATTTAAAAAAGCCCCTTTCTGTTTTTATTTCACGCTCGTCAAAGCTCCGTTGTATATATCATATCATCTTTTCAAAAATTTTACTACCATTTTCAAAGATTTTATCAGATTTTTTTATCTCGAAATCAGCGCATCTCCTTTTCCCATCACACCCGTTTCAATTTGGCAAACGCCGCATACATGATTTTATTTCCATATGCGTCAAACGCTACTGTCACCTTGAAATCCCTTGTATCCGGAACAATATCCAGCACGGTTCCCTCGCCATACTTAACATGACGCACCCTGTCGCCTTCCGCATAGCCGAGATTGTCCGCCGCGATTGTCGGCGCTCCCTTCGTCAGCCCGTCCAGGGATTTTGCTATATAGGGCTTGTTTGCCGCCGGCGTCTCTTTCTTCTTGACAACAGCCTTCGGGCGGGATGCTAATATCTCGGACAAATCCTTTTTCGCAGCTGGCTGCGCTGTTGATTCCTTTGCTGTTGCTGCCTTTGTCGCTGCTGCTGTTTTGTTTGTCACTGCGCTGACTCCTGCTGGCTTGACTGATGTCTGCCTCGTCGTTGCCGCTTTTGCGGCAGCCGTTACCGGCTGCTGTCCCGGAGCGTTCAGCAGCTGTGCAGCCGCCTCCCAGTTATTCCGCGGCTTGTCAAATACCGTATCGCCAGGCGCTTCACCGCGTCTCTCTGTACCTGTCTGAAACGGTTTCGCTTTGAAGATATTTCTCTCATAAGAATTGTCCTCGTACGCTTCCTCTTCCCACCGCCTTACACCAGGAATCCTGCTGTCAAGCAGCTTGTCCGGAATCTCCCTGACAAATCGGCTAATCGCATTGTATTGCGTCTCCCCACGGATCATACGCGCCTTCGCATAGGTGATGGTCAAGTCCTCTTTCGCGCGCGTAATTCCCACATAGGCAAGACGCCGTTCCTCCTCAATATCTTCCGGATTGTCCGAAGTGATTGTCATATAGCTTGGAAAAATACCATCTTCAAGTCCTGACAGATACACACTGGAAAACTCAAGCCCTTTCGCACTGTGCAGTGTCATCAACAGCACCCGGTTGTCATCCTTATCCACATTGTCAATGTCAGCCACCAGAGCCACTTCTTCGAGAAATCCTGACAGTGTCGCCTCCTCGCCAAGTTCCTCCCGCTCCATCTCAAAACTCACCAGCTTCGTGATCAGCTCGTCGACATTCTCAATTCTGCCTGCCGAATCCTCCTCGCCGGATTCCTCTAGCTCCTTCACGTAGCCTGTCGTTTCTATAACATCAGTTATCAAATCTTCCAGAGAACCTGTCTGCATTTTTGTCCGAAACATTCTGATCATGGTTGCAAAATCCCTGAGTTTGTCTGCCGACTTGCTCTTTCCCAGCGCCGGTATCTCGTCCACCTGCTGTAATGCCTCGTAGAAACTAAGTCCCATATGATCTGCATAATCCTGAACTTTTATGATACTCGCCGCGCCAATTCCGCGCTTTGGAACATTGATAATCCGCTTCACAGCCAGATCGTCCTTACCGTTGTCAATCGTCTTTAAATAGGCCAAAATATCCTTAATCTCTTTCCTCGCATAGAAATTTACACCGCCGACGACATTGTATGGAATATTCAGCGCGATAAAACTCTCCTCGAGAAGACGCGACTGCGCATTTGTCCTATAGAGCACTGCGCAATCCCTGTAATCACTCACAATCTCCCGCTTTTTGCGTTTGATATCACCTGCTATGTATTCTGCCTCCTCATAAGCCGTGTCAAAAGCCCTGAAATGAACGCGATTTCCCGCTCCTTTGTCTGTCCAGAGCGCCTTCGACTTCCTTCGGGTATTGTTTCCAATCACCGCATTGGCAGAATCCAGAATATTCTGCGTAGATCGATAATTCTGTTCCAGCTTGATCACTGTCGCGTCTGGATATACTTGCTCAAAATCAAGAATATTCCTGATATTGGCACCACGGAACTTGTATATGGACTGATCATCGTCACCCACGACACAGAGATTTCTGCTGCGCTGCGCCAGAAGCCGTATCAGTTCAAACTGCGCAGTATTTGTGTCCTGGTACTCGTCAACCATCATGTATTGAAAACGGTTCTGATAATTCTCAAGCACCTCCGGACAGCTCTGAAAGAGCTCCACAGTCTTCATAATCAAATCGTCAAAATCAAGTGCGTTATTTTTTTTCAAAGTAAGCTGATACTCCGCATAAGCCGCTGACATTTTCTTTTTGAGGTAATCCCCCGCTGCCGCCATCTCATACGCTGTCGTCGAAATCAAATTGTCCTTCGCGGAAGAAATCGCACTCAGAATTGTCTTTTCCTTCAACTGCTTCGTGTCAATCGCAAGCCTTTTGCATACATCCTTCATGACACTCTTGGTATCGTCCGTGTCATAGATGGTAAAGCTGTTGTCAAATCCCAGTCTGTCAATATGTCTTCTGAGTATCCGCACACAGGTCGTGTGAAATGTGGACACCCATATGCTCTCCGCACCATAACCCACAATATTGTTGACCCTGTCGCGCATCTCGCCCGCCGCCTTATTCGTAAACGTAATTGCCAGAATATTCCATGGATTCACACCCACACTTTCAATTAAATAGGCAATCCGCCTTGTAAGCACGCTCGTCTTTCCGCTGCCCGCGCCCGCAAGGATAAGCACAGGACCTTCCGTGGTGAATACTCCTTTTCTCTGCTGTTCATTCAATGTATCATAAAGCCCCATTTTTCTTATCCTTCCTTAACGATAATGTTCCTATTCCAAAACTGATACTGCAATTATACCATTGAACTTCCATTCTTTCAATTCATTTCACATTTTTATGCAATCACCGATATCCTGTTTCGCGCATATGATAATGAAAACAGGTTTAGAGGATTTTAATGAAAAAGAACAGATTACTTTCTATACTGTTGACATTCGTGTTACTGATCGCTATGTTCACCAGCGGATGTGGCGACAAGACCGGGATTTCCGACTCTGCAAAAAAGGTGACGCTGAATGAGGTTGCACACTCTATTTTCTATGCACCAATGTATGTTGCCATTGAGGAGGGATATTTCGCTGAGGAGGGAATTGACCTCGAACTTGTAACCGGATACGGTGCAGACAAGACCATGACTGCACTGCTTACAGGAGAGGCTGATATTGGCTTTATGGGAAGCGAGGCATCTGTGTATACCTATCTGCAGGGTGCACAGGACTATGCGGTAAACTTTGCACAGCTGACCCAGCGCGCCGGAAATTTCCTTGTCAGCAGAACTCCCATTGACAACTTTGACTGGAATATGCTGAAAGGCACTTATGTCCTCGGCGGGCGCAAAGGCGGTATGCCCCAAATGGTCTTTGAGTACATACTGAAAATGAACCAGATTGATCCCGATACAGATCTCACCATCGACACAAGTATCGACTTTGGTTCCACCGCAGCTGCATTTGCCGGTGCCAAGGAAGGAGAAGCTGGATATGCCGACTTTACGGTTGAGTTCGAACCCCATGCCACCTCCCTCGAGACACAGCAAAAGGGTTATATTGTTGCCTCCCTCGGCGTTGATTCCGGTTATGTACCATACACCGCATTCAGTGCCAGAAAAAGCTACCTTGAAGAAAATCCAGAAACACTCCTCGCCTTTACCAAAGCACTTCAGAAGGGTATGGACTATGTGGCAAATCACTCCGCAAAAGAAATTGCAACCGTTATCAAACCACAATTCCCCGAAACGGAGCTAGAGACCATCACCACCATCGTAACCCGTTACCAAGCGCAGGATACCTGGAAAAAAGATCTTGTCTACACGGAGGATAGCTTTATACTCCTGCAGAATATTCTCATGGAAGCCGGGGAGCTTGAGGACTATGTTCCATACAAAGACTTGGTCACCAACACGTTTGCCGAACAGGTAAAATAACCCATACCGGCAATTTTCTATTGGTGTTTCTGAATGTAAAAAAGGACAGCGCAAAGTCTGTCCTCTTTCTATACGCAGAAACACCTATACCACATACAGCGTTATGTTCTTTTCCGTCCTCACGCCAAGTGAATTGACACCACGCACAGATATACTGTAGATTCCCTGTTGATTCAAATCATAGTTCCCCGAAATCTTGATGTTATATTCACCCGATTTGCATACATTTCCCGTCGCATCAATCAGACCAATCGCATTGTAAATGTCATTCTCAGAAGCGCCAGCCGACAACATCAGCGCTTCTTCTGTTCCGACCATTTTTGTCAAGTACAATGTCGGTCTAACCTGATTCCAGGGATTCTTACTGCTTGTATCTGTAGGGTCCCACATTCTCATAGGATTCTCTGCGGTAAGTTTCATTTCCTCTGGTTTGCCTAACGGTCCCGGATTCTCAGCATCCTCATACACAACTACCTCTGTGCCTTTTGCACAGTTATCATAAATCCACTTCGCATCGGCGCATGTAAGTCTGACACATCCCAGTGACGCAGCTTCCCCTAGCAAATTGAACTGATCCCATTCCATATTTCCGGCATCCCTCGTGTAATAGGGTATGGAGTGAAACATAATTTTCTTGTTGAAACGGACTGCATAATGACCATAGGTGCCATCCACCATCAGTCTCCACTCATAATAATCGCTTGTCTTAAATGTTCCAAGCGGCGTCCCATGCCCTTCCCTGCCACAAGAGCACACAAATGCCTTGACCGGCACAGTAAACTCACCTGTTTCATCTTTCTCATATACTGTCACACAGTTTGCCGCACGGTTGACCATGATCAAATATTCTGTTTTAGTCTCCTCCGCATTCACTGCCAGGACACTGCTGTTCCAGAACATGCCCATACACAGGCACAGCCCGAGACAAATTGCAATCCATTTTTTCATATGAAACACTCCTAAATATCTTCCCACTTAGCTTTTCCTCCTGATTTTGCACAAAGACATATTTTTACACGCGATTATGACATGATACACTATTTTTCCATTTTTTGCAATAAAAAAACACCCTTTTCGGGTGTTTTTTAAGGATTTTTTATAAAAATGGAGTAAACCCTGCTCCGTTTAGCTGATCCCGCAACCGATTCTGTAACCCCCTGAGTTTGACACTTTAATATTCCATAAAATACCAATAATCCTTGTGATTA
>CAMWXE010000082.1 GCA_947178145.1 uncultured Lachnospiraceae bacterium
AATATTAATTATCGTAATGATGATAGTATAAATAAAAATTTAAGCGTCAAAGCTGCGATGAGAAGGCAGCAGTTGCTTATTTTCTGTTATGGTAGTATAATTGATCTAAAAAAGGAGGGTATGTATATGCAATTTTCAATGGTGGAAGAGGATAATATTAAATTATCAAAAAAGACATTTTTCTATGATTATGGGGAGTATGATGAAAAGGGAAAAGGTCCTGCGACTATGATTGCGGAAATTATGGAGAGCGAGCATTTTCCGCACTTGAAGGAGCTGGTGATTGGCAGTTGGGGAGGCGCATATGAGGAAGACTGTCAGGCAATCATTGACGATCTTGTGGCAAATGCAGAACAGTTTTCCCATATCGAGAAATTGTTTATCGGCAATATGGGATTTGAGGACTGTGAAGTGTCATGGATTATGCAGGGAGATTACAGTAAGCTCTGGGAGGCAATGCCGCAGCTGAAGGAGCTGACCATCAAGGGCAGCATGGGGCTGGAGCTGGGGGAGATCTGTCATGAGGAACTCGAGGCGCTGACGATCATCTGCGGTGGGCTTTCGAAGAATGTCATACAGTCGATTCAGAAGGCAAAGCTGCCAAAGTTGAAAAAGCTTCTTCTTTTTATTGGTATTGAGGACTACGGTTTTGACGGGGATGAGGATACGGTCAGAGAACTTTTGGAGCAGGCGGATTTCCCGGCGCTTACGTATCTTGGAATCACAAACAGTGAGATACAGGACGAGCTGACAGAAGCTGTTCTCAACAGCAAATTCATGGGACAGATCAGCACGCTCGATTTGTCAAATGGTACACTGACGGACAAAGGAGGCGCGCTTCTTTTGGAAAAAATTCCTGCATGGCCGAATATTGAGAAGCTGGATCTGCACTATAATTATCTTTCTGATGACATGGCAGGGAAGCTGGGAGCGCTTGCAGTGGAAGTGGATGTT
This sequence comes from uncultured Lachnospiraceae bacterium, assembly GCA_947178145.1. Lineage (GTDB taxonomy): Bacteria > Bacillota > Clostridia > Lachnospirales > Lachnospiraceae > COE1. The sequence continues at coordinate 955 of CAMWXE010000082.1, forward strand.
TCTGAGCAGGAAAAAGCAGAAAAATACAAGGGTGAAATTTACAGAAGCGCCATGCTGACAGAATGAGGCAGGTGGTGCTACTGGGGAGCCCTGGTACCAAGAGGACGATTTATCTGGAAAAAGCGGCAGAACAGGAAGGACTTCCCATTGTGTTTGCCGATTGGAACAGTTGGAATGACTGCCGGCAGCTGCCGGCGGCGGAGGAGCTGTTTGTAAAAATCGATCCGCCGCTTTGGTCAAGCTGCTTTCTTGAGGAATTGAACTGGCTGACAGACGGTTACATACGACAACTTGAAGAATTAAGCAGCTTTGCACAGAATCGAAAGATTACATTCCTGAACACACCTTCTGCGATTATGGAATTGCTGGACAAACGGGCATGCAAGGCCAGGCTGCAGCAGGCGGGGCTGCCGGTGACGGAGACAATGCAAACATATGTGTATTTGAATGGCGGAAAACTTACTGCGGCACTGCTTTTTGAGGAGATGAACAGACAGCGGATGTATCAGGTGTTTATAAAGCCTGTCAGGGGTTCCGGCGCTGCGGGTGTATCTGCACTGCGCTGGCAGCCGCAGACTGGACGGATGGCGCTCTATAGCTGTGCGCTGATACAGGCGGACAGTACTCTTGTGAACACCAAATGTCTGCGGCGCTTTTCAAAAACAGAGGAGGTTCTTCCGCTTCTTGACCGGATTCTGGAGATGGACTGCATTGTGGAGCAGTGGTATGCCAAGGCAGAATATCAGGGTTACTCCTATGATTTGCGGGCAGTAATACAGGATGGCAGATTTGACTTCCTGCTGGGAAGGCTCTCAAAGGGACCAATCACCAATCTCCATTTAAACAACCGGCCTTTGGAGATTGCCGCGCTGAAACTGCCGGCGCATACGCTTGATGACATCGCAAAGCTGTGTCAGGAGAGTATGGAGATTTATCCCGGTCTCAGGAGTGCCGGCATTGATATCCTGCTGGAAAAGGGGAGCTTGAAGCCGCGAATCATAGAGATGAATGCGCAGGGAGACTTGATTTATCAGGATATCTATAATGAAAACAGCATTTACGGTCATCAGGCAGGAATGATGCGGGAATGGCTGTGCGGCAGATAAAATATAATGGAAATGGAGCGTGCGAAAATGAGTGAAGAGACAGTCACGTCAACGGCGCAGGAAGTACCTGTGCGTTTATTTGCGTCTTCCAGGAAGAATCAAAAGTCTTCGGTGGATATGACCCAGGTGGTGGGAACTTCAGATATTTTGTTTGTGTGTCTGGACACGCTGCGCTACGATGTGGCGGTTCAGGAGGAGGCTTCCGGCGGTACACCTGTGCTGAACCAGTACGGACCATGGCAGAAGTGCCAGGCGCCGGGTAATTTTACCTATCCATCGCATCATGCGATGTTTGCAGGATTTTTGCCCTGTCGGTATGATGCGAAAAATGTAACGGACCGGGAACTTTTGTTTTTTCCAAAAGCGATAGGACTTGGGAAGAAAACGCCAGAGGGAGCGTATGGCTTTTCGGGCAGCACAATCATGGAGGGGCTTGAAAAAGACGGTTATGATACGTGGTGTGTGGGCGGTGTCGCATTTTTTGACAAGCGCTCAGACTTGGGCAAGGTATTTCCCTCCTATTTTCAGAAAAGCTACTGGAATCCGTCTTTTGGATGTCCTGTGAAGGACAGCACGAAAAATCAGGTGGATTTCATATTAGGAAAGTTATCTAGGGCAGACGCAGAGAAGCGCATTTTTCTGTACCTGAATGTGGATGCAATTCATTATCCGAACTATTTCTATCTGGAGGGGGCTGCGAATGACAGCATTCAGAGTCATGCGGCTGCGCTCCGGTATGTAGACGGGGAGCTGGGCCGATTGTTTGCAGAGTGGAAAAAGCTGCGGGGGAATACTTTTGTGATCTGCTGTTCTGACCATGGGACTTGCTACGGGGAGGATGGCTGCCAGTTCCACGGCGTCAACCATCCAGCGGTCAATACGATACCTTATAAACACTTTTTTATTTAATCGTTCTACCTGTTTTATAAGAAGGGGCAAAAATATGAATCCATATATTCAATATATGTATAGCTACCCGCATAAAACGGCATACCGTCCGCTGACAGGTATTTGTTTTCAGGATTATGCCTCAGTGCTGGCGGGCAAAGGGCACGGTCTGTATCTTCACATTCCTTTTTGCCAGTCAAAGTGTGGTTACTGCAATCTGTTTTCCGTGACTGGCCTGTGTCAGGAGGCAGTGGACAGGTATTTGGACACTGTCGAATGGCAGAGCAGGCAGTATCAGGAGGTACTGGATTCTGTTCACACGGAGTTTTCCGAATTGGTCATTGGCGGGGGAACGCCCTTGGTTTTGACAGAGAGACAGCTCGAACGAATGTTTGCTGTGTTAGAAAAGCATTTTCGATTTGGCGGGAAGCGGGGGTTGGTTGTGGAGACTGCGCCAAACCAGACAACCAAGGAGAAACTTGAACTTTTAAGACAATCAGGGGTATCGAGAATCAGCATGGGAATCCAGAGCTTCAATGACAGGGAGCTTCTGGCGCTGGGAAGGCAGCACAATGCCCGAAAGGCAAGGGAAGCTCTGGAATTGATAAAAGCTTTCGATTTTCCCTGTGTGAATGTTGACTTTATCTATGGAATTCCAGGGCAGACAAAGGAAAGTCTGTTGGAATCTTTAAAGGAGGTTCTGCGGTTTGAACCGGAGGAAATTTTTTTGTATCCTCTGTATGTAAAACATGGGGCGCGAATGGAACGGGAAGGGATTGTCCTGGAACCGGAGGCTGCTTTTGCGCAGTATCAGGCCGCGGGCAGGTTTCTGCACGGAGAAGGGTTCTGTCAGGATTCCATGCGGCGGTTTGTGCGGCGGGATACGGGGCGGGCCTTCTCCGAATGTGGTTTTGGAACTTCAATCGGTTTGGGATGTGGAGGAAGAAGCTATCTGGGAAAGCTTCATTTCTGCAGTCCCTATGCCATCACCAGAACGGAGTGCCTTGCGCAGCTGAAAGCTTATGAAGACACAAAGGATTTTATGAAAATTACACACGGTATCCTTCTGTCGGAGGAGGAGCAGAAAAGGCGCTATGTGATTCGGCATCTGCTGATTCGCCCGGGAATCGAAGTGGAGCGGTATCAGAAACTTTTTGGAAGGGATTTGCTGGAAGATTTTCCGCTGGTGCGGGAATGGTTGGAGCAAGGCTTTGCAGCAGTGTGCGAAGAGGCAGAACAAAAGGATTCCAAACCGCGAAAATACGTTGCGCTGACGGAAAGCGGTATGGGGCTTTCTGACTATCTTGGACCACAGCTCATCTCTCCAGAGGTGACAAAATCAATGCAGGAATGGGAGGTGCTTCATGGACAAGCGCATGATTCTATACCGCGGCAGTCTGAAAAGTTGTAATTATCACTGTACCTATTGCCCGTTTTCCAAGCATCCCATGTCTGAGCGGGAACTTGACAGGGATAGACTGCAGTGGTGTTCTTTTGTGAAAAGTCTGCAAAAGAGAGCAAAAGCGCTTCATATCGGGGCATTGTTGGTGGTTCCCTACGGTGAGGCAATGATTCATCACTGGTATTGGGAGGGGATGGCACAGCTCAGTGCATCCGCAGAAATCGATGCAGTCGGGATACAGACGAATCTCAGTTTTTCTGTCAGTGAATTTCTTGACAGTTATGAAAAAGCAGGAGGTGTACCAGAGAAATTAAGACTTTGGGCGACATTTCATCCGGAGATGACAACCGTGTCAGAATTTGCTGCCAAGTGCAGGGAACTTTGGAATCAGGGTATTCTGCTCTGTGCGGGAAGCGTCGGTGTGCCGGAAAATTTACCCCTGCTGCAAGCGTTGAAACAGGAACTAAATGGCATTTACTTATGGGTCAACAAGATGGACGGTCTGCGGCGTTCCTATACACAGAAGGAGCGGGAGGCGTTTGGGGGGATTGACCCTTATTTTATGCGGGAACTTATGCCGGTTCCAGCGAATGCGGCCATGTGCCGGGACCGGCTTTTCGTGGAGGCAGATGGCAGGCTTCATACTTGCAATATCAGTTCACCGCTGAAGAAAAAATGGGATACACTAGAGGATTTCCCGATTCCAGAGTGCAGTCGGAAGCAGTGTTCCTGTTATCTGGCATATGGAGGAAGGGGAGACTTTATGAATCAGGTATTGTTTGGTCCCTACCCGCTGTTTCGGATTCCGCGCAGCCCAAAAGCAGTCTTTCTGGACATCGAAGGCACCCTGCTGCCCGCAGAGGATTCCGGTGGGGAACCGCGCAATGCAGACGTGGCACCGGATGTTATGGCAGGGCTGGAAATCCTTGCGGGGCAGAAAGTGTGTCTGCTTTTTGCAACGACGCTGCCCTACAGGGAAGCGATGGAGCGCTGCCGCAAAATCCGTCACTTGTTTGCGGGAGGTATTTTTGCCGGAGGGGCGCATCTTGTGCTGGAACAGAAAAGAGAATCTTTTTATGAACTGGAGGATACATGGCTTGCAGACCTTGCGGCCTTGAAGAAGGAATGCGGTTATCGCATCTTAACTTACCGGAATTGCGGGAAGCTCTATAAAGTCACATTGCTGCGTCCGGCGCACAGACCCTGGCTCCGGCAGGAGGCAGAGATGGTGATGAGCCGGGTATCGCATGGGAAGAAGGTGCGCTATTATATCGAAAAAAACTGTCTGCAGATTGTCTCCGCAGACGCATGCAAAGCCCGCGGAGCAGAGGTGCTGTGCCGTTGGCTGGGTATTTCGACAAAGGATGCAGCCGCAGTGGGAGATTCCAGAGAGGATGAGGAAATGATGGAACTGTGTAATTTTTCGAAATAGATTCTTAAAGAAATCTTAAACATTTACCCAATTGGAACTTAAAAATATGTAGGGTATACTTTTATCTGTAAATATGAACCGGGGAGAGAGAAAAATGTACAATGTACTGGTGTGTGATGATGAGAAGGATATTGTGTCGGCGCTAAAGATTTATCTGACCGCTGAGGGTTATCAGGTGTACGAAGCTTACAATGGAAAGGAAGCTTTGGAGGTGCTTTCGCGGGAGGAGATTCATCTGGTGCTCATGGATATTATGATGCCGGTGATGGACGGCATCACGGCGATGGTAAAGCTGCGGGAGCAGAGCAATGTGCCGGTCATCATGCTGACGGCCAAGAGTGAGGACACCGATAAGGTGCTGGGACTCAATATCGGCGCAGACGACTATGTGACGAAACCGTTTAATCCGGTGGAGCTTCAGGCGCGGGTGAAATCCCAGCTCCGGCGTTATATGCAGCTGGGCAGCGGGATGATGCCAAAGGCGAGTGAGTTGCTTACCATAGGCGGCATTGAACTTGACGACCGCACCAAGGAAGTGACGCTCGATGGTGAGAAAGCTGCACTGACACCAACCGAATACGATATTCTGAAACTTCTCATGGAAAACCCGGGAAAAGTGTACTCTCCGGCACAGATTTATGCAGCTGTGTGGAATGACAGTCCATACGGCACAGAGAACACAGTGGCGGTCCATATCAGGCACTTGCGGGAAAAACTCGAGTACAATCCTGCGGAGCCGCGATATCTGAAATCTGTATGGGGACGCGGTTACAAATTGGAAGAGTAAAAAGAAAAAGGGTGATGTTGAGGTGAAAAAGTTGAGATATTCAGTAATGGCAAAGCTCACGGCGTGGCTGCTCTGTATCGTTTCGGTTATGGGAACTGTCGTGCTGGGCTTTTTTCTGGCAGTTGGCGTAATGGAAGACATGTGGGGGCAGACGCGCGAGGAGGCGCTCAAAGATAATTACAGATTTGCGAATATGAGATATTCTGTAGATGCATTTCGCAATCGCGGAAACAGGGCGGAAGCACAAAAGCTGCGTGAGATGTTTTTCAAGTATGGAATTATCAAGTCAAACAGTCTCGAAGGAGTGGACTTTCATGACAGGCTTTCTTATCTGGAAACAAACATGACGGAGCAGGAGATTGCAGATCTTGTGCCGGATGCGCTTTACCTTTATCTGTTTGTTGAGTCGGAAAATGGTTCCTGTTGGTATAGTGAACCGATGGAGTATTATGGTAATTATGAGGACATTGCATCGCTGACTGCTGAGAGTGATAGTCTGCTCAGGGATTCGGGGTGGTCATATCTGTATGCGGACAGGATATGCTATGATGTGGCAGAGGGAATCATTTACTACCGCGCCGATGAAAACTATTATCCGGTACAGAATGTGTCGCTGTGCTATGATGGCAGTGCGGGGAGGACGGTATACAACTATAATTATGACTTTGACAACGAGGGATATCAGCTGAGTTATCAGAGTAAGGACACAACTGTTTTTGAAAAGTACACAGATGAATTTGCAGCCGGTGAGGAACTGCTGCAGGAGACAGGGCGTGCGCAGCCCGGTCAGACAGATGCGATTGAGGAGATCCTTGCCGGCGAAGGCATCGTGAATCTGGCAGACTTAAATAATACGACGTTCGGCTACAGCAACTGGGGAACAATCCTGTTAGACAATATTCGAAGTATACGCGGTGATGAGCTTACGCTGATCGACTCCCGCAATATTGCAGATGGTTTCTTTGTCAGGGAAGCGGGATATTTTCTCAATGAGGACTACACACTTGTGGTTCAGGAAGATATTCAGGCGGAGGCCTACTGGGTGGTGTCACTTGTCCCGGACGATGTGCCGTCAGATTGCATTAATAGCCTGTATAATCAGCAGAGCTGGTTTATCAATCTTTATTATGACATTGTGGATAGCAACCTGTTTCAGGGACTCGGTATCAGTATTGCTGTGATGGCACTGTCCTTTGGCTTCCTAGTATATGCATCGGGGCATCGCAGAACAGTGGATGGGATCGTGCTCACTTTTCTGGACAGGATTCCGGTTGACATACTGAGTGTGTTTGTGGTCGCAGCAGAGCTTAGTATTATCCTTATTGTTCTATATATTGTGGGAGAGGTTGGTATTTGGAAATCTGCTGATATCAGTATTGGCGTGTGCGGTCTGTTTGGCAGCATTATGACAGTGATTGCAGTCGCGTATATGCTCAGCCTGTGTGTGCGGGTGAAGGCGGGCAAGTGGTGGAGAAACAGCATTTGCTATCGGATATACAGCAGGATTCGCGATTTGATTGTAACGATTTTCAGACATATCGGATTGCTTTGGAAGGCAGTATTTTTGGTTGGAGCGGTTTCTGTTGTTGAATTGTTTGTCCTGGCCGCCTTTGAAGATGGCGCGATCGCTTTTTATCTGGTGGAGCGGGTGGTTTTGTGTGCGGGTCTGTGTGCGATTGTCATTCAGATCAATAAGCTGCAGAAGGCGGGGCAGTGCATGGCGGAGGGGAATCTCTCCTACAAGATCGATACAGAAAAAATGTTCTGGGAGTGCAAAAAGCATGGGGAATACCTGAACAAGATCAGCGAGGGAATGTCCAAAGCGGTTGATGAGCGCATGAAAAGCGAGCGCCTCAAGACAGAATTAATTACGAATGTGTCCCACGATATCAAGACGCCGCTCACTTCGATTATCAATTATGTCGATCTGCTCTCGAAGGAAGAGCTTCACAATGACAAGGCTGCAGAGTACCTCGAGGTGCTCGAGCGGCAGTCGTCAAAATTAAAGAAACTGATCGAAGATTTAGTGGAGGCTTCCAAGGCGTCCTCTGGGAATCTGGCTGTTGACAGCCAGCAGCTCGAGGCCGGTGTGATTGTGACTCAGATGGTGGGGGAATTTGAGGAGAAGCTCCTGACGGCAGGGCTGGAACTGATTGTCGGAAAACCGGAAGTGCCTGTCTACATCATGGCGGACGGAAGACATATCTGGCGTGTCGTTGACAATCTGATGAACAATATCTGCAAATACGCCCAGAAAGATTCAAGAGTGTATGTCAACCTCGAGGCCACAGACCAACGTGTGCGCATCACGTTTCGAAATATTTCAAAATATCCGCTGAACATCAGCGGCGAGGAATTGATGGAACGCTTCGTGCGCGGGGATAAGTCACGGAACACAGAGGGACACGGGCTTGGACTTTCCATAGCGCAGAGCCTGATGAAGCTGATTGGCGGCGACATGAGTATTGTTGTGGACGGGGATCTGTTCAAGGTGATACTAACCTTTGACAGATATCAGCCGGCGATTCACGAGCTGGTTTTGGAAAAAGAGGAGAAAGAAAACGCGGACGTTGACAGAATCCATCACGATTTGGTATAATGTTATCAGACGATGAAAGAGAACGTTTGTAGTGCAGGATATATACATGCCTGATGGCGGGCATGCCAATTGGCGGCATAGGGGGTGTACCTATGCCGCCGCAGTCGTTGATGCGAAAGGCAGCGAAGGTAAATCTGGACTGCATTGGATGAGAAATCTGCATCGAAATCAGTGGTTGTCTGAAATAATTTGGTAACTGGAGTAATGGATATGAATCGTGATTCGAGAAAGAGTATTCATGATAGAGTGAATTTGGGTTTAACTGCAGGAAACGGGAGTTTTTTGCTTTTAAGACACTACAATACATTTGTGCTTACAGAGGAAGGGCGGGATCAGACAAGGCGGGATTATCCTGAGTCGATTGTCTGCCTGCATGATTTCAGGCTGTCTGATATGGTCAGTGTGTTTGAGCCGTTTCTCGACTTTGTCAGAACTACATTTGGACAGCTGTCAGATGACACGATTGACAAACTCCTCGATGAATGTAATGTTTACAGTCTGCATCGCTCTGTTTTTCAGAGTTTTCTCCAGAATGGCGTATGTGTGCGCGAGGAGAACCTCTTGATTGATGAGGTCGCATTTGAGCAGGACAAGATCGCTTCTGCCGTTGTGGAGCTTGTCTCCCATCTTGCGGGTGACAGGCAGGTTATCTTTCTTTTGAACGATGTGCAATATGCAAACGGCTCATCAATGCACTTTATTCATAATCTGATCGAGGATGAAAAATGTCATAATATTGTCGTCATAGCAACGTATAACGAGGCAAAGGTACCGCTGTCCCACATGCAGCCGATATGGGACAAATTCTACAGTTTCATATGTGACAAGAAACTGGTGGTCGAGATAAGTTCTGGTATAACATGGAATCATAAAAATAATTACAAAGATTTTGTTTTTTCAGATAAGCTGCTTGACAGTTATATCACAAAAATCAATAATTTGCTCTTCTGCCTGGATTTTCTGCAGGCGGACTATTATCTTGAGATTATCTATAAGATGATAACTGTGGAGGAGATGGACATTGCGTTGGATTACAAGTGTGAGATTATCAAATTATATGCACTTGTGTCGATCTATACTCAGAATTTTTCGCAGGCATTGCTTTTGTGCGGGAAATTGAAAGAGCTTCGAAAACAGACGGGGGATTGGAAGCTTGACTATACCTATGATTACTTTATGTGTATGGCATATATGTACAATGGAAAGCTTGACGAAGCTGACAGGTATGCCGAAAAATGTCTTGAAATTGCTGTACAGCAGCAGTCAGATTATGATATTTTTATCGCAAAGCTGTCAGGCGTGATGGTAAAAATGTCGGGATGGCACAATATTTTTTTCTGTACATATGATATTCCGGTGGAAGAGGAGGTATTGCGAAAGGCAGAGGAGTACCATTTCTGGAACCATTTGGCACATATTTACGTCTATGCCTATGACAATCAGCCATCACTGTATGCAGATGAGAAACGGCTTGAGGACAGACTGTCATATTTTAATAAAGGGATAGCGATTATGAAAAAGCTCGGAAATGAGTATTTCATGCTGGAGGCCTATCGAAATAATATTATGATAGCGTCCACAAACGGCTTTTTCAAAACAGCAAATTATTATTATGACAAATGCCATAAGCTTGTAAAAGGCAAGGATGAATATGAGGAGGCCATGATTTATAATGGCGTAGGATATATATCGTCTGCCATGGAGGAGTATGACAAAGCATTTGTATGTTATAACAAGGCGCTTGCGAGTTTTTTGAGCATGGAAAAAATCGATTATGTGGGTGAGACGCTCTACAACATGGCAATCAACTGTATTATGGTGCAGAATTATAAGAATGCGTATGATTATCTTGAATTATCGTTTCGAATCGTAAAAGAAATGAAAATGAACAGCCTCAGAGTCTGCAATATCGCAAAGCTTTCGGGGCTTCTGGCACTGTGCAGTTACTATAACAATAACGAGTTAAAGTTCGCTATCTACATGGAGAGGACAAGACTTTTCCTGGAACATCTGATAGACAGAAAAGATGAGAGAAGGGAATGTACAGGAATACATGATTATACCATATGCAGGGATGATTTATTTATCTATTATTATGTCTGCGGCCTGCAGTTTGCAGGAGAGAGAAAATGCGAGGAGGCGTTAAGCAATTTTGAGCTGGCGGCGGGCTGCCTGGATGAATCCGCGGGGAATCAGTTCTATATTTTGGGACAGTATATTATAGAGCTTGCAAGGATTTACCGGCTCCTTGGCAAGAACGAGGAGGCGCGATTTTGTCTTGCGAGTGCAATTGATTTTTATAACAGGCAGGGCTGCAAGGGCAAAGTGACAGAGCTGAAGGCGATCCTTACAGGCAAGCGCTATAAAAGAAAAAAGTATGATCTGGGACTGCTGCCTGCTCTCGAGCATGAGATTGATGAGGCACTACGACATGCTTCCATATACAAAGAAAATCAGGAGCAGCAGAAGCGCATGAATTTCCTGTCGGCATGGCAGAAAATGATAGAGATTGGCGGCAAGAGCAAAAAGAAATTAGTGAATCCGGCGGTGAACGCCCTCATACATAACTTTAACATAGACAGGCTGATGCTTGTAAAATATAGTGCATTCGGTCCAGAGGAGCTCTTTAACAATACAGGTTATGCGTATACCGATGAGAGGCGATACCAGATAGAGGAATTTTTTGGCCAAAACCGACTTGGATTTGCCACATCAAAGATGAATATTAATTACATTGATTATCAGGATATTGTCGCGCTGTTTGAGAAAAATAAAGTGTGTTCCATTATAGGACTGCCATTTTACTATAATGATTCCCTGAAGGCGGTTATGGTGGCATATATCACAATGAAGGATAACTGGCATTCACCGACGAACAGATATCTCCTGGATGAGAGTGATTACGCAGTATTTGAGTTTCTGATGAGGCAGCTGCTCAGTTCCGTGGATATGCTTGAAGCAAATGATCAGATCAGGCATATGAATGATAAGCTCAATCATCTGGCAGTCACGGACAAACTTACAGGACTGTATAACAGGGAAGGGTTTTATGGAAATATCAGCGGCATGCTCCGGGGACGCAATGGGATCAGTCCGATGCAGTCCGTCACAATTATGTATATCGACCTGGATAACTTTAAGTATTATAATGATACCTTTGGCCATGGCGTCGGGGATATCATATTGACTGAAATAGCCGCGATTTTTCAGGAGGAAGCCGGCTGCAATGGATTTGTGACCCGGTATGGCGGCGATGAATTTCTGATCACGCTATATACGAATGATATGGGATATGTCGAACAGCTCGCTAAGAACATTTACAGGAGAATTGCGCAGGCGGAGGGCTTTGCTGCAGCGGTGCAGCATAAGCTCGAAAAAAAGATTGATATTCCAAAGGAACATCAGGTGTCCTGTTCTATCGGTATCAGCAGCAGAAATGCACTGCTTTCCGAGGAGGAGCTTGAGAAGCTGGTAAAAGAGGCCGATCAGGTACTTTATGATGTTAAGAATGCAGGTAAGGGCATTTACAAATTCTATGCACGAAGCTCTTAAAAAATCTATATGTAAAATAGCAAAAAATTAATGTAAAATATTAGTAAAGATGCAGCATGATTATAGGTTGATATTTTTATAATGTTGGGGTATACTATAATTAATCTGAAATGTGCGATAACTCTTGTCATTTTGAACCTACATCACTTTAAACGGGATTCCTACATTGTCTGATCAATGTCATGCCCCCCGATTTTGGCCAGGGGAAGACAGCGAGAAAGATTGCGGTTGCCCACCTAGCATTGGCTAGGAGTCAAAATACAGGAGCCGGCGTTTCGGGGATACACAAGAAGCAAAGCAGCCTTAGCGGGCTGCTTTTGTGGTATAGGTACAGGATTGAAGGTAATAGGGTAACGACTTTCAATCCTGTATTTTTATAATTAAAATTTAATAACTGCCGGGAGGAATAGAAAATATTTTATGTAAAAGGGTTCTCCAAAAAGTTGTTGATTGTTGTGATCTGGACTGCGATAGCGATTGGATTATACCAATGCAGTGTCCAGATGGCTTATACAGATGAGGATATCACAGAGGAGGCGGAAGAGAACGGGGAGGAGATTCGAATCATTCAGGACGAATCCGCCGGGGAAACCGCGATAAAAGAGAATGTTCCAGAATTACCGTTTGATGAGAACGTGAGAATCCTGCTCATGAATCAGGGGTACAAGGGAATTTACCACACAGAGCTGCGGATTGTCTGCAGCGAGGGATTGGTTGTCACGCAGAATGAAGAGGTGACAGAGTATGCACCGGATTCAGAATTCGTCTTAAGCGCAGGTGACTTTGCGGATGAGCATATGATCTGTATCACCGGGAAGAATGGCGGCCGAATTCAAATCAAAAACATTGGAAGAAACAGTTCTGCACAGTATCGGGGAACATTGGAGTGTTATCCTGCAGCTGAGGGGATTGTTGTCGTCAATGAGCTTCTGGTGGAGGAATATCTGTATGGCGTGATACCGAGTGAGATGCCGTCCACTTATCCTGATGAGGCTTTGAAGGCACAGGCAATCAGTGCCAGAACGTATACCTATTTCCATAAAAAAAGTTATGCCTATCCAGAATGGAAAGCACATATGGATGACAGCACCGCATTTCAGGTATATATGAATTGTGAGGAGATGCAAAGTACGACGAGGGCAGTTGACGAGACAAAGAATCAGGTGCTTGCATATGAAGAAGCGCTCGTGGAGAGTTTTTACTATTCGACCTCGAGTGGTTATAGCGGCGGGGCATCTGTGTGGAAAGATATCGTATCTGAAGCAGATAACTATCTGATTGAGACTGGCGAGGAGCTCTACGCATCAAACAGCGAGGAGGGAGAGCAGGCATATCGGCAGTATATCGACAACGGCAATGAGGAGGATGTGGAATATCACGAGGCATGGTATCGCTGGAATTATGCCAGATCACTGGACGGGGATGCCGTGAAAACATTTTTACAAAAAATATATTCCCTTTCGCAGTCACAGCCGGGAATGGTAAGAATCCGATCGCGGTATCTATCGTCGGATCAGCTTCCGAATGAAAATGCAGTCAAGGATATCAGAGTATTAAACCGCAGAAAGAGTGGTATGGTATCTGGAATAATGATCGAAACAGAGCATTTCCGGGTGAGTGTGATGTCTCAGAATGCAATCAGGCAGGCGCTTGGCTACACACAGACGATTGTGACAAAAAATGATGGCAGCAGTTATATTATGGGGGATATTCTCCCAAGTGCGTATTTTTACATAGACAAAATATATGATAATAATGAGGAAACGGGGGATACTTTAAAGCAGATTATCATACATGGAGGCGGATTCGGGCATGGCTGTGGCATGTCGCAAAATGGGGCGAAAGGTCTGGCCGACAGAGGATTAACCGCTGCACAGATTCTGGCATATTATTATAACGGAAGCATAATGGATATCGGGGAGCTCATCAAATGTCAATAATTACAAAGCTATACAGATTGCAAAAGGAAATGCGCAGAACTTTCAGCGAGGCAGAGGTGGGAACCTATGCCTCTGGTGCTGCGTTCTTTTTGTTTCTGTCTGTAATTCCGATGGTGATGATCGTCAGCGGTATACTGCCGCATGACCTGATCAGCAAAAAGGAAATGGTCAATATTTCACAGGCTGTTATTCCCGATAAAATATACCATTTTCTGCTCAGTATCATCGACGGCTACCATGGAAATCAGATGACGCTGCTGTCAGTTTCTGCGATTGTGGTCGTGTGGTCAGCGTCAAAGGGAGTGTTGGCACTGATTAAGGGATTAAACCATATTTATGAAGTGGAAGAGACAAGGGGGTATATTCTTCTGCGGCTTAAGGCTTCCTTCTATACGATCTTTTTGCTGCTTGCAATCCTGCTCTCGGGAGGAGTGCTCGTCTTTGGAAATACACTGGCAAAGTGGATGATACCAGACAATGGTCCGGCTGCAAGTCTGTGGCGTATCTTTGGATGGGTACGTCATCTCTTTGTCGCAGGCATGATTTCCGTTGTATTCTGTACGATGTACAGCCTGCTGCCAAATAATCAGGTATCATGGAAGGAACATTATCCCGGAGCTGTGGTTACATCGGTTTTCTGGACGCTTTACTCCTTTGGATTTTCGGTTTATATTGATTATTTTGGCGGTTTTTCCATGTATGGCAGCCTGACGAGTATTGTGATCGTGATGATCTGGCTGTACTTTTGCATGTATATCTTTTTTTGCGGCGCGTTGGTCAACAAGTGGATTGTCGATGGCTATGTGGATGACTATTTGTCACAGATTCTGTGATTTTGGCAGGTTATGTATTGGCTGCATTACTGTTCACGTATCCATTAAGGTAGAGGAAATCATGCGCCAAATTGATGCCCTTTATCAATTTGTGTGCAAAATTTGTTGCTGTCTACGCTCTCAATAAACAAAATAGTGCCAAAATCAGACGGGGCGTGAACAGTAACTTGGCTGCAGTTCTGGTGGAGGAGCGTTGGTGCTTATGGCTTGATAAATCTTCCAATTGATGATATAATAGGTGCGGGCACGGCGGCAGGTTTGCATATTGGAAGAATAATAAATATTCGCAGGAAACGCCAGGATGAGTGCAGTATTTCATGAAAATGGTTCGGAGTGAGATACAGAAAAGATATACGAGGAAGGGGATAATGATATGGCTGGTTTATGGAAGGAAGACTACAGGATAGGTGTTGATATAATTGATGAACAGCACCGCCAGTTGTTCAATAAGATTGAGCATCTGCTTGAAATAGCCAAAAGCGGCAGCTGGGAGAAAAACAGGCAGGAATGCATGGAGACAATTGATTTCCTTGTAAAATATACAATTATTCATTTTGAGACAGAGGAGAAATTCCAGAGGGAAAAAGGATATGTAAGCTTTGATGACCATGTAAAGATACACAGAGAGTTTACAAATACAGTTCTGGTATACAAAGACCTGCTGAATAATAATTTCTCGGCCAAGACGTTAAAGAGCTTTATTGGGACACTGCTTGCATGGCTTGTGAATCATGTGTGTGTCTGTGACAAAAAGATTATCAAAAACATACCAATTCGGCCGATGGAGTCGTTTGCGGACACAGAAAGCTTTATCAAAAGTGTGGGCAACAAACTGCTCACAGAAATGTATGATATACCGATTCGGTCGACAAAAAGGTGTATTTACAAGGGAGACGTGGAAGGCGCAGTCATTATCAGGACCATTGCGGAAGGGAAGGGCAGACATTTATTCTTATATGGCATATCTGACAAACTGGCAGAGTGTCTGTACCACAAAATAAGCGGTATGTCGCTCCCGCACCTGGATTTTATGGATGAGATTGAGCAGTCGGCACTTATGGAAATCGGGAACATAATCACTACATATGCCATGGGTTCCATCGAGGAGAGCAGCACAACTGGCATTCAGTTTAAGAACAGTCTGCATGTGCATGAATACAATGAGACAGAGCATAATATTACCAACAGCGTGATTCTTGAAATTGCGACAGACTATGGGAAGATGGAGATTTTGTACAGTCCTTTGAAATAGGTTTGACATTTTTTTCTTGACATTTTTTATCGGATAACATATGATAATTTTTAGTAATAACCATATTAAATATTGGAAATGCGATGAAGGTGCAGAGTAGAGTCATATTTTCTGTCAGAGAGTGGAGGTCATCGGCTGAAAGCCTCCTCAGTTCAGGTATGATATTGAATTTCCCACCAGAGCAGCTTTTTTGAAGTTTCGTCTGATTGTTATGATTGTCAGGCGGTATGGTAGGAGAAGACGGAGGTGACACGTTAAGTCTTTTGAGTGCTATGATTGTGCAGGTGTATAAGAAAGGTGTCAGAGCGACATACACCAGTCATACTGGACAGGAGAGTCTGTTCAAAATTAGAAGCTTGGGTGGTACCGCGGTTTATTCGTCCCTTGTAGGAATTTTCCTATAGGGGATTTTTCTTTTAAGAGTTTTATGAAAGAAGGAAAGGAGAACAAGGATGAAAGAGAAGTTAGAGCAGATTAAGGCGGAGGCAATCCGCCAGATCAATGAAAGCGAAGCGCTGGACAAATTAAATGATGTACGTGTCAACTTTTTGGGCAAGAAGGGCGAGCTGACGGCTGTGCTGAAAGGAATGAAGGATGTGGCACCGGAGGACAGGCCAAAGGTAGGGCAGCTTGTAAATGAGGCGAGAGCAGAGATTGAGCGGGTTCTTGACGATGCGATGACAAGTATGGAGAGAAGGCTTCGCGAGGCAAGGATGAAGGCGGAAGTGATTGACGTGACACTTCCCGCGCAGAAGAATCATGTCGGACATCGTCATCCCAATACGATTGCGCTGGAGGAGATAGAACGTATATTTATCGGAATGGGCTATGAGGTCGTAGAGGGGCCAGAGGTAGAGAAGGATTATTATAATTTCGAGGCGTTAAACATTCCGGCGGATCACCCTGCGAAGGACGAGCAGGACACCTTTTATATCAATAAAGATATTTTGCTCAGAACGCAGACTTCCGGTGTGCAGGTGCATGAGATGGAGAAGGGAAAGCTTCCTATCAGGATGATAGCGCCCGGACGGGTATTCCGCGCAGACGAGGTGGATGCGACACATTCCCCTTCCTTCCACCAGGTTGAGGGTCTTGTGATTGATAAGCATATCACATTTGCCGATCTGAAAGGGACACTGGCAGAATTTGCAAAGGAACTCTTTGGGGAGGATACAAAAGTGAAATTCAGACCGCATCACTTCCCATTCACAGAGCCATCGGCTGAGATGGATGTGTCGTGCTTCAAGTGCGGTGGAAACGGCTGCCGTTTCTGCAAGGGCGAGGGCTGGATTGAGATTCTAGGATGTGGTATGGTTCATCCCAAGGTATTGAAGATGTGCAATATTGATCCAGAGGAATATACTGGGTTTGCGTTTGGAGTCGGTCTTGAGCGGATCGCACTTTTGAAGTACGAGATTGATGATATGCGTCTTTTGTACGAGAATGATATCAGATTCTTAAAACAGTTTTAATCCGTTTGGAAATATTATTAGATTATGACACAGGTGTCATAGATTGGAGGATAACATGAATACACCATTATCGTGGATAAAAGCATATGTGCCTGAGCTTGCATGCGGGGATAGAGAGTACTGCGATGCCATGACGCTCTCAGGGACAAAGGTAGAGGGATTTGAGCGACTTGACAAAAATCTCGAAAAAATTGTTGTAGGGCATATAGAGAAAATTGAACGTCATCCAGATGCAGATAAGCTGATAATTTGTCAGGTCAATGTAGGGACAGAGACAGTGCAGATTGTAACGGGAGCACAGAATTTAAAGGAAGGCGACTATGTGCCGACCGTTCTCGACGGCGGAAGAGTGGCCGGCGGACATGATGGCGGTCCGCTTCCGGAAAACGGAATCAAAATCAAGGCAGGTAAGCTGCGCGGCATTGAATCCTGCGGTATGATGTGTGCAATCGAAGAGCTTGGCTCCAGCCGGGACATGTACCCGGAGGCGCCTGAAGACGGGGTGTATGTATTTCAGAAGCCAGTGACACCCGGAGAGGATGCAATCGAGGCGCTCGGGCTGCATGACACAGTAGTGGAGTATGAGGTGACTTCAAACCGTGTGGACTGTTACAGTGTTTTAGGTATCGCAAGGGAGGCTGCAGCTACATTTAGAAAGCCTTTTGTGCCGCCTGTCGTGGAGGTAAAAGGAAATGACGAGGATGTAAATAACTATATTTCTGTGGAAATAAAAGACAGAGACCTCTGTACACGTTTCTGTGCGAGAGTGTGCAAAAATATCAGGATAGCGCCGTCGCCGGAATGGATGCAGCGAAGACTTGCGGCTTGCGGCATCAGACCAATCAACAATCTCGTCGATATCACAAACTATGTCATGATGGAGTACGGTCAGCCGATGCATGCATATGATTTGAAGAATGTGTCAGGCAACAAGATTATCGTAAGGCGCGCTAAAGAGGGAGATGTGTTTCAGACACTTGATGGACAGATGAGAACGCTTGACTCGGAGATGCTTATGATCTGTGATGCAGAGAAGGAAATCGGTCTTGCAGGTATCATGGGCGGTGAGAATTCAAAGATTACCGATGATGTACAGACGGTATTGTTTGAGGCAGCGACGTTCAATGGCGCCAATGTCAGAAAGTCCTCCAAGAGAGTCGGCTTGAGAACGGATGCTTCCGGCATTTTTGAGAAGGGACTTGACCCGAGAAATGCAGAGGCGGCCATCAACAGGGCATGTCAGCTGATTGAAGAGCTTGGCTGCGGCGAGGTTGTTGGCGGAATTGTAGACGTCAGGGAACCCTTTCAGGAATTAAAACAGATTCGATTTGAGCCGGAGCGAGTGAATCAATTCCTGGGTACAGATATTTCAAGAGAGGAGATGCTTGAAATATTTGGCAGACTGGAGCTTGTGTATGACGAAAGTACAGGCATGATCACAGCGCCTTCCTTCCGACAGGATGTGGAGTGCTTTGCGGATATCGCTGAGGAGGTTGCGCGATTCTATGGTTATGACAAGATACCAACGACACTTCCAACCGGCGAGGCTACGACAGGTAAGCTTTCGTTTAAGTTAAGAGTTGAGGAAAAGGCGAGAGATATTGCCGAGTACTGCGGATTTTCACAGGGAATGTGTTATTCATTCGAGAGTCCCAAGGTGTTTGACAAGCTTTTGATTCCTGCGGACAGCCCACTTCGGCAGACCGTGACAATTGCGAATCCTTTAGGCGAGGATTTTTCGATTATGAGAACAATATCTCTGAATGGAATTCTGACATCCCTGTCATCAAATTACAACCGCAGAAACAAGAATGTGCGTCTCTACGAGCTTGGAAATATTTATATTCCAAAGAGTCTGCCGGTAGTTGACTATCCAGATGAGAGGATGCAGTTTACACTTGGTATGTATGGGGAAGGCGATTTCTTTACCATGAAGGGCGTTGTCGAAGAATTTCTTGAAAGTATTGGCATCCGGAAGAAAATATCTTATAATCCAAATGCGGAAAAGACTTTTCTTCATCCAGGACGCCAGGCTTTGATTTTGTACAAAGACAAAGTGATTGGATATTTAGGCGAGGTTCATCCCGAAGTTACAGATAATTATGAGATTGACACGAAAGTGTATGTGGCTGTGCTGGATCTGCCAGAAATCCTTCCGTTTGCTTCGTTTGACAGAAAATATGAGGGCATCGCAAAATACCCTGCGGTATCGCGTGATATCAGTATGGTGGTGCCAAAGAATATACTCGTGGGTGATATTGAGAAGATAATCGAGCAGCGCGGCGGAAAAATTCTTGAAGATTATCACCTGTTTGATATCTATGAAGGAAGTCAGATTAAGTCAGGCTTTAAGTCTGTAGCTTACACAATCACATTCCGTGCAAAGGACAGGACGCTTGAGGAGAGTGATGTATCGGGGGCTATGAAGAAGATTTTGAATGGTTTGGAAAGCCTTGGCATTGAGCTTCGCGCATAACGGGTATCGATTATGGAAGCGTTATTAAAAAAAGATTTTTATTTTGATCTGCCGCCGGAGCTGATTGCGCAGGACCCGCTAAAAGACAGATCGGCTTCAAGACTTCTGGTGCTGGATAAAAAGACGGGCGCGATTGCGCACAGGGGATTCACCGATATCGTAGATTATCTGCATGAGGGCGACTGTCTGGTGCTAAATAACACGAAGGTTATTCCCGCAAGACTTATGGGAACAAAACCAGAGACGGGAGCAGCGATCGAGGTGCTCCTGCTCAAACGCCGCGAAAAGGATGTGTGGGAAACTCTTGTGAAGCCCGGCAAAAAGGCAAGGGTAGGTGCTGTCATAAGCTTTGGCAGCGGGATGCTAACCGGAAAAGTGACTGACATCGTTGACGAGGGAAACCGTCTCATACAGTTTCAATATGAGGGAATCTTTGAGGAGGTTCTTGACAAGCTTGGAGAGATGCCGCTGCCACCATACATCACACATAAACTTGCTGATAAGAATCGTTATCAGACTGTCTATGCCAAGTATGAAGGTTCTGCGGCGGCACCGACAGCGGGACTTCATTTTACAGATGAATTGCTGGAGAAGGTTCAAAGAAAGGGTGTCAGGCTTGCCTGTGTCACGCTGCATGTCGGGCTAGGGACATTCCGGCCTGTCAAGGAAGACAATCTTTTAAATCATCATATGCACTCTGAGTTTTATCAGGTGACGCAGGAGACAGCAGATATTATAAACGGTACAAAACAGGCTGGCGGCAGAGTGATCTGTGTGGGAACGACGAGCTGCCGCACTGTAGAGAGTGCCGCCAACGCGGAAGGAACGGTTGTAGCGGGAAGCGGCAATACCGAGATTTTCATTTATCCCGGTTATCGATTTAAAGTGCTTGACAGTCTGATTACGAACTTTCATTTGCCGGAGTCCACGCTCATCATGCTTGTGTCTGCGCTTGCAGGACGCGAATGCGTATTGGATGCATATAGGACGGCAGTGCAGGAACGATATCGATTTTTCTCTTTTGGGGATGCGATGCTTATCAAATAGCCTGAAAATGTGGCCAGTTCCTCACTGTTTGCGCTTTCCTATGAGACTGTTCCCAATGCAGTGATAAAATGAATTGACAGAGATTGTCAATTGAGCTAAACTTGGTTTATAAGTTTTTGGAATGATGATATTCACTACATAAAGGAGTATGGTTTATATGGAAGAGCGTAGAAAGAGCAGGGGGACTGATTTGCAGTCAAGGCTTTTGGTAAAAAGAATAGATTCTGGCAAGCCAGAGGAAGTCGGGGTAGAGGTCAAAAATGTTTCTAAGAAGGGAATGGACTTTTACTGCGATGAGATTCTGGATATAGGGGCAGTGTACGAGGCGTATTTTACAATCTGGACGAAAGAGATAATTCATGCATTTATTGAGATTATCCGGATTGAGAAAGTTGTTGATACGTATGAGTATGGCGGACTCTTTATCGGAATACCTGAGATTGATCTTCAGAAAAACTGATGTTTTATGATGCAGATTGCAATGTGGAACGATAAAGAAAAGGGCACGAATAAGGTGCCCTTTTCTTTATAGAAAACAAATGACTCTGCAATAAACAGACAAAGTTATATATAAATTTTGTTTTATTATTAACATTTTGTGAAAAGTGTGGTAAACTTTATAAATGTATAACTTTAAATAATTAAAGCGAAGGAGAATATGAAATGGCAAATTACTATCAACCCGAAATTGAAACAATGCCAGTAGAGCAGATTCAGGCTTTACAGAGCAGGCGTTTGGCAGAGCAGGTAAAATATGTGTACGATAATGTAACATTTTATCATGACAAAATGGACGAGTTAGGCGTAAAACCTGAGGATGTGAAAGGAATAGAGGATTTACATAAACTTCCTTTTATCAATAAAGATGATTTGCGGGATCAGTATCCATATGGACTGCTGGGTGTTCCCTTGTCGG
Organism: uncultured Lachnospiraceae bacterium; assembly: GCA_947178145.1. Taxonomy (GTDB): domain Bacteria; phylum Bacillota; class Clostridia; order Lachnospirales; family Lachnospiraceae; genus COE1. Next base: position 22,657 of record CAMWXE010000082.1, read on the forward strand.
ATTGTGTGCGCATTCAATCGACAAGCGGTACGACAGGGCGGCGCGTGGTGGCATTTTACACGCAGGAGGATATCGACGTATGGGAGGAGTGTTGTGCGAGAGCAATTGTGGCAGCGGGTGGAACCAAAGACGATGTCTGCCATGTCTGCTATGGTTATGGACTTTTTACAGGAGGCCCGGGATTGAATGGTGGTTCCCACAGAGTAGGCTGTCTGACACTGCCGATGTCTTCGGGAAACACGGAGCGTCAGCTGCAGTTTATGACAGATCTTGGCTCCACGATTCTTTGCTGTACCCCATCCTATGCGGCTAACCTTGGTGAAGCCATCAATGAGAGAGGGCTCAGGGACCAGATCAAGTTAAAAGCTGGTATCTTTGGCGCGGAGCCGTGGACAGAGGAAATGCGCAAAAATATCGAGAAATCACTTGGTATCAAGGCATACGATATTTATGGGCTGACTGAGATTTCAGGTCCTGGCGTTTGTGTTGAGTGTGAGGAGCAGCTGGGAAGGCA
>CAMWXE010000083.1 GCA_947178145.1 uncultured Lachnospiraceae bacterium
GAAACCCAAATGCAGGGAATGGAAACCAGAATGCAAGGTATGGAAAAAGACCTTCAAGAAGTAAAACAAAAGGTTACAAATATAGATTTAACACTTGAAAATGAAATACGTGTTAATATCAGACGTGTAGCGGAAGGGCATTTGGACATATCAAGGAATCTGCATGATGCGTTAAAGATTGACAACGAAAAAGAGATGATAGTGATTCGTGTCAACATTCTCGAAAGTGAGCTGCGCAGGATCAAAGAACGGCTTGATCAGATCGCATAACAAAAAAATTGTCCCGGCAGGTTCAACCTGTCAGGGACATTTTCTGATGTGGGAGGTATGTATGAAAAAGAAAGTATTTGTAATATTGTGTGTTGGTATGATGATGACGGGCTGTGCAGACCAAAAAGCTGAAGAACAGGTAAAACCAGAAGTAATCTCACTTGACCTGGGTGGGAATATTCAGGATGAGGAAGCCAACGGGGGACAAGAAAATCCTGTGGACAGCGATGCTGACAGGACAGTACAGCCAGGAGAAAATACAGAGAGTCAGGAGCCGGAAGCAGAGATTTCATCGGAGGACTATATTGAGCGTGTCCAAAAGAATGAAAATACGCAGGATATATACATGCAATTCATAAACAATCAAGTTTCGTTAGTGATTGGGAATGATTATCCGCAGGACGAGTACAGGATTTTTAATCTGGAACGAGGAAAATCTTATACATTTGCTGAGCTTGGACAGTATGTAAATCAGAGCTATTTTGATCCGGAATACGCAGAGAAGACATCATATGATTACGTACAATATACTTATGTGGAATGTCTGGACAGCAATTCGAAGAATTTTTTAATCAAATATGTCGGATTGAATATATATTCACCGAATGATGACAGTTTTGTCGTTTATGTGCTTACAGAAGATAATGGACAGCTGTATTTGACAGATGGGTATGAATGCTGGGCGCGCAGCTACACAGAACAGTATCGTGATGGTCTGTGCATCAATGGCGGTTCTGCAGGAGCCGGAGATCATTATTCAGGGATGTCTGTCATTTTGTCAAACGGAAGAATAACGGACATTTATGAAGAAGAAATTCTGAGCGGGTGGTGGACAAATTATATCAATGGAGAAATCTATAGTGAAGTCTTTGACGAGAATACAGAAGTACCGTTGAATGTGTCAATTTACACAATTGGTGAAGAAAAATATTATACGTATGATTTGTCGGAGTGTACAGATGACCAGGTAACCTTGTGCGAGACTTATATCAACCGGTGCCGCGACGAGGCAGAAATCAATTGGGCTACAGATGAGGAAGTGGACGAGGCAGCCAGAAAAAGATGCAGTTCAATCGGTGTGAATTATGACACAATTGGCCAGCAGAAGGAATCAGAATGGACAAATATTTAAATAAGCCAGTTGCTTTTCATACCTCAATAACTTATAAGCTGATAAAAACTGGCGTTGGGTGAATTGTAATATAAGGAACTGTAGAAAAATAAGTGATACATTTTGACTTGTCTATTTCTCCGATAGCAAATTGCTGAGGCAATTGACAAAAAGCCTCACCGTAAAGAATTGGCACCCATCGAAAAATAATTGACGAAACAGCCAAATAATACTATAATAGTGATATTCGGAAAAAATGAAATCTTTATTAATATTTTATAATAAAAGAGATTGGAGAGAGAATACATTATGAAAAAATTGGAAGAATACGTAAGAGCAATACCTGATTTCCCGGAGCCGGGCATCATATTCCGCGATGTGACAAGTGTTCTGCAGGACGCTGACGGTCTGCAGCTTGCCATTGATACCATGCAGGATCTGGTGAAAGATTTGGAGTACGATGTCGTGGCAGGCGCCGAGTCCAGAGGATTTATTTTTGGAACACCCATCGCATATAATAATCATAAGCCCTTTGTGCTGATCAGAAAGAAGGGAAAACTGCCCCGCGAGACGGTTTCTGTCGATTATGACCTCGAGTATGGCAAGGCGACCATAGAGATGCACAAAGATTCCATTCAGCCGGGGCAGAAGGTTCTCGTGGTAGATGACCTGATTGCTACGGGTGGAACGACGGAAGCGATGATTAAGCTGATTGAATCACTTGGTGGAGAAGTAGTAGGCGTGGTCGTTTTGATGGAGCTTGCAGGGTTAAAGGGCAGGGATAGGATTGCAGGCTACAGGCTTGATTCCGCGATCATCTATGAGGGCAAATAAAATTACTGAGTTTTATGAAAAGTTTGCTGCTTGACGAATATATTGGATATGGCTGGTGATGCGAAGTGACAGATGAGAAACAGACAAGAACAGGGGCATATGAAGATTCCCTCATCATAAAGGGGAGTAAGGCTGGTCCTAGAAAAATAGATGAACGAAAAATTGAATATATCAAAGAGTTTCAAAGCCCCGATGAATTATATCAGGGGCTTATTCGGCGTGTACACAAATATCACCCATCAGATGATATTTCGATGATTGACAAGGCGTATGCAACGGCCTGTGAGGCACACAAGGATCAGGTAAGAAAATCAGGGGAACCATATATTATCCACCCATTATGTGTAGCGATTATCCTTGCGGATCTGGAGCTTGACAAGGAGACGATCATCGCGGGACTTTTACATGATGTTGTCGAAGATACGATTATGACGAATGAGGAGCTCAAGGAGCAGTTCGGACCGGATGTTGAGCTTCTGGTAGACGGTGTTACCAAACTGGAACAGCTGCAGTACACAGGAGATGCGACGCCGGACCGTCTGACAAGCCGAGAGGAACTGCAGGCCGAAAATCTAAGAAAGATGTTTCTGGCAATGGCGAAGGATATCAGAGTAATACTGATCAAGCTTGCCGACCGTCTCCACAATATGCGGACTTTGAAATATAAGTCGCCAGAGAGCCAGAAGCGCATTGCCAGGGAGACGCTGGATATTTACTCACCGCTTGCAGAGCGCCTTGGTATCTCTAAAATCAAGATTGAACTGGATGATTTATCCTTAAAATATCTGGAGCCGGAAGCGTATTATGATCTGGTAGAAAAAATTGCCCTCAGAAAAGATGCACGCGAGAAATATGTGCAGGACATCGTTGACGAGGTGACAGAGCACATTACCGATGCGGGGATTGAGGCGCAGATTGACGGGCGTGTTAAGCATTTTTTCAGCATATATAAGAAAATGAAAAATCAGGGAAAGACGATAGACCAGATTTATGATCTGTTTGCAGTGCGTATTATCGTTGAGTCTGTAAAGGACTGTTACGCTGCGCTGGGTGTGATTCACGAGATGTATAAACCGATGCCAGGGCGGTTTAAAGATTATATTTCCATGCCGAAAGCAAACATGTATCAGTCGCTTCACACGACATTGATCGGATCCACAGGAACACCGTTTGAGATACAGATCCGGACTTTTGAGATGCACAGGGTTGCTGAGTATGGTATCGCTGCACATTGGAAATACAAGGAAGCAAGTGATGGAAAGGTATCCACAGGAGGCGAGGACGAGAAGCTTGCATGGCTCAGCCAGATTCTTGAGTGGCAGAAGGATATGTCTGACAACAAGGAATTTATGAAGCTCTTGAAGAGTGATCTCGATCTTTTCTCAGATCATGTCTACTGTTTTACGCCGGCAGGCGATGTCAAAAATCTTCCGGCAGGATCTACGCCGATCGATTTTGCATACAGTGTTCACAGTGCAGTCGGGAATAAGATGATCGGCGCAAGAGTAAATGGTAAGCTTGTCACAATCGATTATCAGATCAACAACGGTGACTGCATTGAAATTATGACTTCCCAAAACTCTAAGGGACCAAGCCGCGACTGGTTAAACATTGTGAAATCATCACAGGCAAAAAATAAGATATCACAGTGGTTCAAAAGCGAGCTGAAGGAAGACAACATCATAAAAGGAAGGGAGCTCATACACAATTACTGCCGGGCAAAAAATATCATGCTGGCAGACTTGCTGATATCAAAATATCAGAATGCGGTGATGCGCAGGTATGGGTTTAATGACTGGGACGCACTTCTTGCAGCGGTTGGACATGGCGCGCTCAAGGAAGGGCAGATCATTAACCGTATGCAGGAGCTGCACGCGAAGGAACATAAAAAACAGGAGTCCGATGAGGAGCTGTTGGCGTATATACAAGAGTCGGCTGCCAACAAACAGATGAAACCGAAGGGGAAAACAGGTATCACTGTGAAGGGAATCCATGATGTGGCAGTGCGTTTTTCCCGCTGTTGTGCACCGGTGCCAGGCGATGAGATTGTCGGGTTTGTCACGCGTGGGCGCGGGGTCTCCATTCACAGGACAGACTGCATCAACATTATGAGCCTGTCCGATCTGGAACGCTCCAGACTGATTGATGCAGAGTGGGAGCCAGAGGCAGCAGCGGATCGGAAGGAGAAGTATCTGACAGAGATTGTGATCTATGCACAGAACAGAAGTGGTCTGTTGGCGGATATCACAAAGGCACTCACAGAGAAAAATATTGATATCCGTTCTGTGAATACCAGAACAAATAAACAGGATGTTGCCACGATGGGAATGACGTTTGAGATCGGCAGCAGGGAAGAACTCCAGATGATTGTTGACAAACTGAAAACGATTGACAGTGTGATTGATATTGAAAGGACGACGGGCTGATATGGCAGATTTAAAGGTAAAGAGGCGGGTACTAAGTGCCTGCCAGACAAATTGTTATTACGTGTACAGGGAAGGTGCAGACGAGATTGTCATTATCGATCCAGGTGACAACGGGGAAGTGGTATATGACGACGTGAAAAGCCTTGGTTTTGAGAAAGTGGCAGGGATCTTACTGACGCATGGTCATGGAGACCATACAGGCGGCGCTATGAAATTAAGAGAACTCAGCGGTGCAAAAATCTATGCCTATGAGGATGAGGCAGAGATTTTGAAAGATCCGGAGAAAAACCTGTCAGGATGGTTTGGCAAGGCGTATGGATTCGAGGCGGATGAATATCTGCATGATAAACAGACTCTTAGTATGGCGGGGGTTGATTTCGAGGTGCTTCATACGCCAGGACACACAAAAGGCGGCTGCTGTTTTTACGATGCTGAGGACAAAACGATGTTTTGCGGCGATACGATATTCAATGGTTCCGTTGGAAGGACGGACTTTTATTCGGGTTCTATGAGGCAGCTTGGCGATTCGATCCGCGAGCGGATTATGACACTTCCCGATGATGTAAAACTCTATTCGGGACATGGAGATGCAACGACAGTCGGATACGAGAGAAAGTACAATCCATGCTTGGGATAAAGCATGGATTTATCTATGTCGTTTTTCATCCGCAGGAAAAACAGCCTGCATTGGGTGGGAAGCACTGTAGGATTATGGAGTGTGATATATGATAAATGTATATACAAACAGAGAGAATTACCAGTATGATTTGCATGCGCTGCTCAAATCCTTTTATCCGGAACATGATGTGAGGGTGTACAATGAGCGTGAACTGGATACACAGAAGGACAGCGGCAGTCAGGTCATCATACGGCTTTTGGACGACGGAATGGAGCTGACGCTGGATATTGATGACAGGAAAGAGTATGTTCATACATACAAAAATGACACAGAATGCCATGACGATCGCCAGAGTGCTTTCCGGAAAGATTATGTCCATACATACAAAAATGACACAGAATGCCATGACGATCGCCAGAGTGCTTTCCGGAAAGATTATGTCCATACATACAAAAGTGGCACAGGTGTCACAAAAAATGATTACAAGCTTTCGCTGTATTATGATTTGTGCGATTACACAGGAAAAACACTTCCATGGGGGAATCTGACGGGAATCAGGCCGACGAAGCTGACTATGGGAATGCTGGAGGAAGGACTGTGTGATGAGGAGATCGTCGCGCAGATGAAGGAGACACATGCGGTCAGTGACGAGAAGGCACAGCTCAGTCTGGACATTGCCAGGCGCGAGAAGCAGATACTTGACAGGATTCATTATGAGGATGGATACAGCTTATACATTGGCATTCCGTTCTGCCCGACAACGTGTCTGTACTGTTCGTTTACTTCGTATCCCATCGCAGTGTGGCGCAAGAGGATTCAGGCGTATCTGCAGGCACTTTTTAAGGAGATTGACTTTGTCGCGGAAGCCTGTCGCGACAAGATATTGGATACGGTCTATATTGGCGGCGGGACGCCCACAACACTGGGCGCAGACGAACTGGATTCACTGCTGCAGCGCGTGCGCGACAGATTTGATTTCCGGCAGGTCAAGGAGTTTACTGTGGAGGCAGGGCGCGCGGACAGCATTACAAGAGAAAAACTCGACGTGCTGAAAAAGCATGGCGTGACGCGCATATCCGTGAATCCCCAGACCATGAAAGACGAGACCTTAAAATACATAGGCAGACAGCACACTGTTGCACAGGTAAAAGAGGCATTTCATATGGCAAGACAGGCGGGATTTGACAACATCAATATGGATATTATCTTAGGACTTCCCGGGGAGCTTGAGGCGGACGTTCAGAATACGATAGATGAGATTACGAAATTAAATCCCGACAGTCTTACCGTCCATTCACTAGCCATCAAGCGCGCGTCAAAGCTCAGCCAGTGGATTGCGGAAAACGGCATAGAGACGCTGCGCAACACAGATGCCACGATGGAAATTGCACAGAAGGGCGCGTATGCACTGGGCATGAAGCCTTATTATCTCTACAGGCAGAAAAACATGTCCGGGAATTTCGAAAATGTCGGTTATGCGCGGGAGGGAAAATATGGCATTTACAACATTCTGATCAATGAGGAAGTGCAGACCATCATAGCGCTCGGCGCAGGCAGCATCTCGAAAAGAGTGTATCCTGACGGGCGGATTGAGCGGAGTGAAAACATGAAAGATGTGGCGCTTTATATCGGGAAAATCGATGAGATGATAGAGAGGAAGCGGGGATTATTAGTATTATATTAAAGGAATTTACAGATAATTGGCAAGAAGATTAGGAGGAACTCTATGGAAAGAACAATCAGAGTAACTGGTAAAGGAAATTTGTCAGTAAAACCAGATACGATAAGACTGATTATGACGATGGAAGGAATGAAGGAAGAGTATGATGCGGCACTGGCAGAGTCTGCAAATATGACAGAGTATCTGAAACAGATTTTTTCAGAATTAGGATTTGAGAAGGAGGCTGTTAAAACCTTAGGTTTTAATGTAAGTGCTAAGTATGAGAGCTATCAGGCAAAGGACAAAAGCTGGAAAAGAAGATTTGAAGGATATAAGTATGTGCATCGAATGATAATTGAGTTCCCTGCTGATAACAAACAGTTAGGTAAGGTGCTCTATAAACTTGGACATTCCACGGTCAGACCGGAATTTCGTATTGAATATACGGTAGCGGAGCCGGAGAAGTGCAAGAACGAGTTGTTGGCAAATGCGGTAACAGATGCAAAAGCAAAGGCAGATGTACTTTCAAAGGCAGCGGGAGTAAGTATGGGAGAGATTATTACAATAGATTATTCCTGGGCGGAAATAGATTTTGTATCAAGGCCAATGGATAATATGATGCTGGAAGAATGTTGTATGAGAAGCTGTGAGACGGATGAAGCTTATGATATTGATATTAACCCAGATGATATTGATGTGACAGACAATGTTACAATAGTGTGGGTAATAAATTAAATATGCAGTAATCTGTATATGTGGTAAAATACTTTCGGAGTACTGTTCAGACACAAAAGTAGTGGGAATCATGCACCAAATTGATAAAAGCTTTCGCTTTTTCCTTTAATCAATTTGTGTGCAAAAATTGTTGCTGTTTACACCTTCAATAAACAAAATTATCACAGAATCAGATGGGGCGTGAACAGTAACCTTTCGGAAGCATTTTTGGTTAGTAAAAAGAAAAAAGTGTTGACAGAAACAGCAGCATTGAATATAATGAATTTAATTTAATATATCACTTTAACTGAGAATGCACGAAATTCGGAAACGTGATTATCGAGGTTGAAGATGTCTTCATTGAATGGACTAAGATAGCGAGCATGACTACTATATTTATAGGGGTGGTCTATGTATATGTACGATTATTTTGCCTATGGTCTGTTGATCATAGGTTTTTTATTACTTATATGAAGCACATGGTATATTAAAAATACACAATTGGAGGTGCTTTATGAGTAAAGCAACAAATAATTACAAAAATCTTATCAGACAATCAGAACTATCAACTACGATTTCAATTATTGGTCCATCTGGAAGTGCAAAGTCAACAGCACAGACAATGATTTTACCACCAAACAGTAACAGAATTTTGTCTGGTAATATTGGTGATGCAGCACAGACAAGCTTGATTGATACTTTTATTTCCTTGACGACAGAACTGGAGTTGGATGAAGTGTGTATTAGTTGTGAAGAAAAGAAGTATGGTACAGATTTTCAGGATTCAGTTTCAGAAGCATTATGGAATGATATGTATGAGAAAAGAGATGAGCTAGATGAGTTTGAGGTTACTGAAGAATTACTCAAAACGATACTTAACCCAGCAAATAAAAGTTTTCATGCATACGACTTTGTTGTCGATAATGAAATAGATGTATCGGAACTAAGTGATATTATAGGCGAAATGGTTTCTGCTATTTCAAATAATCCAAATGATTTGAATGATGCAGTTAATGCAGAATTTAAGGAAAGAAAGAAAATAGATAAGAAGCCAGTTAAAAAACAAGTATTCCAAAAGATGGTAATGGAAAGATTTTTTGGAAATTCAGAGAATCTGGAAAAGTTAGAAGGATGGTATGATACTCTAATATCATCCGTTAAAAGCTTTTTTGGAAATTTTTGGACGGATGACGATGATCTTATACTTTATGGAAATATCGCTGATAATCCTCGAATTGAAGAGTTCTTAAAAGCTGTGTATGCTAAAAACAGTGCTTTTTCACTGGCTTTTAAATCGTTAAGATATATCGTTAGACCCAAAGATGAATTTATTGTTGCTTATACAAAACGATATAATGTAACTCAAAATCAGACATTTAAAATGTCACTAAACATCTTAGATACAATAGGATTAACACAGACTGGTGATGAAAAATATATTATTGATAATGCAATTGAAGAGAATTTGGGTAAGAAAGTAGATGCTGTTTTATTCTTGTGTGCTTCAGATGTTAAACCTACAGTATATCAGTATTGTATGGAATCATTGGATGCGCATTCGAAGAAAGTTGAAAATATTCCATTTACACTATGTAGAACAAAGGCAGATATTATTCTTCGAAATATTATGACTAATATTTGCCGACAGGAAACGGGAGCAAATGAACCAACAAATGATACTTATCCTTTGTACTTGAAAAAGGCATTGGATGTCTTTAGTACAGAACAACTGACAAAATATGAATTTGGAGAGGATAAACTTGGAAATAACAAGGGAAATGATAATGCGACAATTGAATATGTGTCTATGGCACCGGATTTGTATGGAAAGATGTTGCAATCGAATGATACTCTTCATAGGCTGACACATATTATTGATGTGATACTTAATTTGTTTTATGCAGCAGATAAGAAATACATCGAGAATGATATAATGAGAGTCCGTAGTAATGAAAAAGGAAAAGCACCAATTACTGTTGAAATGAATACCGCGTATTTTAATAGTTTAGCTGAAACTATGGTAAATGAAAATGCAAAGAATAAAAGACAATATATGCAGTTTAGAAATGGAGTATATCATGGATACTCGATAACATGTTTTTTCAATAAGCATTCAAGAGGTATTGGTCATGATACCCATTGTACAGTTTATGATGATTTCAAATTGCATATTAAGAACATGATTAGGGGATGGCTTACTATAGATATGATTGATAATGGAGAAAAGACATGCCATTTTGAGTACGAAAATGTTTTGCTTGTAGATAAAACAGAGTTAATTCCATTTATAAAAGTATTTGAAGACAGATTTTATTCCATACTTAAAAGTGATTTTACAAATGTATGTGATAGAGTTGCGAAAAAACTTAGTTATGATTGTATGGAAGAACGTTTCTGGGAATGTTATAACTGGAAGTCCAGACAAGTTGGTTTTGTTGAAAACCTGGATTTATTTGAAGAATTGTTTGGAGATACAGAATACTGGTTGCAGAATTTGCAAGATGCCTTCTATGATGAGTACATTAGAATATTAAGTAGAATGTGTGATTTTATCGTTGAGGGGGAATAGTAATAGCGAGAAAACAAAAATATAAATTCAGAAATTCGATGATGCATGAATTCCGGGATGTGATCATGCCGGAAATTGCTCCATTGATCGACTAACCAGCATAATGTTGTGTATAAGGAGGACAGGGAAACTGTGAAAGTGCGATTTATTGAACCGGGCAACAGGCCGTATAAGCCGACGCTGTTGAATTATTTTGTGTATGACAGGTATATCAGGACGCCTTCTGTCGGGCTGAATACACTGGCGACGATTGTGAAGGAAGCAGTGCCGGACACTCTGATGTACAGTGAATCCATATCCCGTCTGGTGATGGAGGACATTGTGGATGCGGACATCATTTTTATCGGTATCTTTACTTTTAGTGCGGTGCGGGGATATCAGCTGGCGCGGTATTTTAAGAAGAAGAGCAGGGCGGTCGTCGTGATGGGCGGTCTCCATGCTTCCATGAATTACAGGGAAGCTGTGAAGTATTGTGACTATGTCCTTCTGGGGGAGGGGGATGAGTCCATACTGGAGATGGTGGAGGCCGTGCGCAGGAAAGAGACGCCTGCATTTCCGGGAGTGGCGTATCGGAAGGATGGTAAGCTGGTACATACCGGGGAGCGGAAGCCGCCAGAGCAGTTTGAGACAATACCGGACAAGAATCTTGTGTACCGCTACAAGGAGATGGCAGGGCACAATACGCTCTGGGGACAGGTCCACGCGTCTAGGGGATGCCCGCACAACTGTGATTACTGTGCGCTCGTGCGTCATTACGGGAGACGCGTCAGGACAAGGACACCTGAAAACGTGCTGGAAGATATCCGCAGGACGATTGCGTTTCAGGAGAAAGGACACCACAGACTGCTGAAGGCATTGTGGATTACGGATGACAACTTTTTTGCAGACCGCAAGTGGGCTATGGAGGTGCTGCAGAAAATCATTGACAGCGGAATCCGGTATCATTTTACGGTGCAGGCGAGATGGGAAGTGGGACTGGACGATGAAATGCTGGTACTGCTCAGAAAAGCAGGCTTTGTGGAATTGGCGATGGGGATTGAGTTTATCGACGATGAGTCCTTTGCGATCTACCACAAGAAGAGCAGCAAAGACAAGATTGTGGAGTCCATACGGAATATACAAAGGCATGGGCTGAGTGTCCGCGGTCTTTTTATTCTGGGAGCAGATAACCATACCGTGGGTGTGGGAGAGAAGCTGGCTGATTTTGTGATTGAGAATCATATCAAGGGAGCGCTGATCCAGTGCATGTATTTTGTGCCAGGCACGCCTGTGTATGAGAGCCATAAGGACCGGCTGCTCCACAGAAACTGGAGCAAATACAACGGGAATGCAGTGCATAGGCCGGAGCGGATGACACCCTATGAGCTGCAGCTGGAGCACATACGAGCGAGCAAAAGGATTTATTCATTTCCGAGGCTGGTGCAGGCGCTGCTGCATGAGGACGCGCTGCACAAACTTTTGTTTGTGGGCGAATACTTCTGGCATATGAGCATCAGGGCTGACTTGCGAAAAGAGCTTCCGTATCTGAAGAAAAAAAGTGATATAATTGCTGCAGACAGTAATTAAAACTGTCCAGAAATATCCTGCGCAAGCTGCACACGTTATTTTTGAACAGTTCCTCAGGGGAGGTGAGAACATTGCTTTGCGATATGATAATCGATTTGAGCAGCAGTCTCTGTACAAAGTCTGATGATGGGACGAAGCTTGTACAGAGGTAAAAAATAGAGGGAAAACATTTCGTCCGACATTGGGTTTTGTACTTTTTATTCTGATACAATGAAATCTGGAAAGAATAGCGTAAAGAATAGAATGGAGAAAATTCAATGGAAAAAAATTTTAGGAAATATATCGTTTTGTGGCTGAGCCAGAGCATATCTGGGTTAGGAAGCTCGATGACGGGATTTGCGCTGGTTCTGTGGGCGTATGGACAGAGTCAGTCGGCGATGTCCGTCTCGCTGATGTCTTTTTGCAATTATGTACCATACATTTTTCTGAGCTTGTTTGTCGGTGGTTTTATAGACCGGCACAGGAAGAAAACCATTATGCTGGCGGCTGACAGCATTGCGGCTGTCGGTTCGCTGTCAGTCCTGGCGCTGTTGCTGACAGGGCAGCTGGCAATCTGGCATATTTATGTTGTCAATGTGATTGTCGGGGCGACGAACGCTTTTCAACAGCCGGCGTCAGCGGTGGCGACGGGAAGGCTTGTGCCGAAGGATAAAATATCAAACGTCAGCGGAATGAACTCTTTCTCGCAGAATCTGATTACGGTGTTTAACCCGATGCTGGCGGCATTCTTCTTTGCAGTGGGCGGACTGCCGCTGATTTTGATGATTGATTTGGCGAGTTTTGTGGTTGCGTTTTGTGTGCTGCTGTTTTACATTTCCATACCGGAGCAGATTGAGGAGAGGAAACACAGCGCTCCGTTTGCAGGAGTTGCGCAGGGGTTTGCATTCCTGAAAGAGGAAAGAGGGATTTTCTATATCATGCTGACGATGGCATTGATTAACTTCTTTTCAAGACTTACCTACGAAAATATCCTGTCACCGATGATTCTGGCCAGAAGTGCCGGCAGCAGCATGACGCTCGGCACAGTGAACGCTTTCATGGGAATCGGCGGGATTGTCGGCGGTGTCATTGTCTCTGTGAAGAAAGAAAGCCGCCGCAAAGCGACGACGATTTATGCGGCTGCAGCGTTGTCGTTCCTGTTTGGGGATCTGATGATGGCAGCCGGGAAAAATGTCTTCTGGTGGTCGATTGCCGCGACTGCTGCCAGTCTGCCGATTCCGTTCATCATGGCGAATCAGAATGCAATCTTATACAGGAAGATTCCGACAGCGATGCAGGGGCGGGTATTTGCAGTGAGAAATGCGATTCAGTACAGTACGATACCTGTTGGCATCATACTTGGCGGTTATCTGGCGGATTATGTGTTTGAGCCTTTTATGGGTTCCGGCAGCGGATTGGCTGGTTCGCTGGAAAAAATCGTTGGGAATGGTCCCGGAAGTGGCATGGCAGTCATGTTTTTGTGTACCGGAATATGCGGATTTGCGATTAGTCTTGCATCCTGTTTTAACCGGGAGATAAAAAAGTTGAACCGTATATAAAATTTTTCTTGCCAAACATCACGCAATCATATATGATGAAAATAGATACACGACTGGCGGAAATTGCATGAAAGAATTCTGTGGAATGATTGGGTGCGAAGTAGGATGACCTACAGGGAGTGTATGATATTTAAGGAGCCGACCGCCTGGGCAGCATGGAACACGTGCGCCCAGACGGTTTTTTATGCGCAGGGGAAAGGGCATTCCCTTGCTCGATTACACAGGGGTGCACACCACACACATAACATAGGAGGTTTTAAGATGAAGATGCTATCATTGGAGCAGGAACTCAAGGGAAACGATTACCCGGGCAGGGGAATTGTCATCGGCAGGACAAAGGACGGAAAAAAGGCTGCGATCGCGTACTTTATCATGGGCAGGAGCGAGAACAGCAGAAACAGAGTGTTTGTGGAGGATGGAGAGGGGATTCGCACACAGGCGTTTGACCCCTCGAAGCTAAGTGACCCCAGTCTCATTATCTACGCGCCCGTCCGTGTGCTCGGCAACAAGACAATTGTGACAAACGGCGACCAGACAGACACAATCTATGATCTGATGGACAAGCAGCAGACGTTTGAGCAGGCGCTCAGAACCAGGGAGTTTGAGCCGGACGCGCCCAACTACACGCCGAGAATTTCAGGGATTCTTCACATCGAGAATGGCAGCTATAACTATGCCATGTCCATCCTGAAGAGCAGCAATGGAAATCCGGATGCCTGCAACCGCTATACGTTTGCCTACAATAATCCTGTGGCGGGAGAGGGACATCTGATTCATACCTATATGGGAGACGGCAATCCGCTTCCGAGCTTTGAGGGCGAGCCGAAGCTTGTGGAGATTGCGGACGATATGAACGCGTTTGGCGACATGGTCTGGAACAGTCTGAATGCGGACAACAAGGTATCGCTTTTTATCCGTTTTATTGATATCGCGACAGGAAAATATGAGTCGAAAATTTACAACAAAAATGTTTGATGAGTTGTCGATTCAGGGCAATGTTTTATTAGAACTGTAGATTTGTCCTGTATCGCAGTAAGAAGCAGTTTTCAGGAATGGAGGATTACATATGAAGGAATTAGAATTAAAATACGGCTGCAACCCAAACCAGAAGCCTTCCAGAATCTATCGGAAGGACGGCGAACTTCCAATCGAGGTGCTGAACGGAAAGCCAGGATATATCAATTTTCTCGATGCCTTTAACGGCTGGCAGCTTGTCAGGGAGTTAAAGAAAGCCACAGGACTTCCGGCTGCAACATCGTTCAAGCATGTGTCGCCGGCCGGTGCGGCCGTGGGACTTGCGCTGAATGAAGTCGAGCGAAAGATTTACTGGGTGGACGATATGGGGGATTTGTCACCGCTCGCAAGCGCGTATGCAAGGGCGAGAGGCGCAGACCGAATGTCCTCATTCGGCGATTTTATCGCTCTGTCCGATGTGTGTGATGCCGACACGGCAAAGCTAATCAAGCGTGAGGTATCCGATGGAATTATTGCGCCTGGATATGAGCCGGAAGCGCTTGAAATTTTAAAGGCCAAGAAGAAAGGAAGCTACGCGGTGATTCAGATTGATCCGGCATATGTCCCGAATCCTGTGGAGACAAAGGACGTATACGGTATCACTTTTGAGCAGGGAAGAAACGAGCTTGTGATTGACGACGTTCTTTTTGCGAATGTGGTGACAGAGAATCAGGAAATTCCTGAGCAGGCAAAGATTGACCTTGCAATCGCCATGATCACATTGAAGTACACGCAGTCCAATTCCGTGTGCTATGTGAAGGGCGGACAGGCAATCGGTATCGGTGCGGGGCAGCAGTCGCGCATCCACTGTACGAGGCTTGCCGGAAACAAGGCGGACAACTGGTTCCTGCGCCAGAACCCCAAGGTACTGAATCTGCCGTTCAAGGAGAAAATCGGGCGCGCGGACAGGGACAACACGATTGACGTGTACATGAGTGATGATTACATGGATGTGCTTGCAGACGGCACATGGGAGAATTTCTTCACAGAAAAGCCGGAAGTGCTCACAAGGGAGGAAAAGCGCGCATGGCTTGACCAGCTGACGGATGTGGCGCTTGGCTCTGACGCATTCTTCCCGTTTGGGGACAATGTGGAGAGGGCTCACAGGAGCGGTGTCAGATACATCGCGCAGCCGGGCGGTTCGATTCGGGACGACAATGTGATTGAGACCTGCAATAAGTACAAGATAGCGATGTGCTTTACGGGCATCAGACTGTTTCATCATTAAATATTGGGACTGTCGGGAAATAGATAGTCCATTCAGAATAGAGATATGACTGTTTTGGTCATATTTCTTTAATATATCAAAAGGAACAGGAATAATACCTGTTCCTTTTTTGGTAAGCATAAATGATTAAAATTTAGCACTTACCAACCCTAACTCTTTCAATACATCTTCCTGGGATACAAATTCATGGCATTCAGAGTTGTGTTCTATGGCATCAAGCATTTTCAGATCCCATTCGTCGGGTGTGACTTCCTCGATATCTTCCCATGAACGTGATGGCAGGTTATCCAGTACAAACTTCCATACTTTTTCAGCGTCAGCATCACTCATAACAGTAACAGCGCCGAATATTCTTTCTTTTATAGCACTCATAAGCAATCTCTCCTTTATTTATAGACTTGACCGCGATTGTCAATTTCGATAATGTACAAAACGTTGCCAGACTTGTCAAATATAATGCGAAAACTGCCAACACGAAGTCTGTATCCCAATCTGCCTTGTAATTTCAGCACATCTCCGTTGGGTAAATTGTTGATGGCATTTATGATTCTGTTTTGCGTTAATTTGTCCTGCTTACTTAAAAATTTTACAGCTTGTTTGGAATATTGTATCTTCAATAACAGGGCCTCCTAAGATTTGAATTTATCACCGTCATTTCTTCATCTCTGTAGATAAAGAATAACATTAAAAAAAGCGTACGTCAATAAATAGCGTTGACGAAAAAAGTTTAATTTTAGATACTTAATATGAATCGGTGCGGGGCAGCAGTCGCGTATCTACGGTACAAGGTCCGCCGGAATCAAGGCGGACAATAAATGTGACGCATTTTTTTGGACAATGCAAAAGTTTATGACGTTTTCAGAAAAAAATTTTTCTGAAAACAACCTGGAGGTTTCAGAGAGCATTCTGAGGCGGGAATTTGATGGGATCGCGCTGCAACCAGTGGAAGTGGTCTGAACAACGGTGGAGGTGTGTATAATGGAAGATGTGAAAGTAACGGTTGTAGAGGATACCAGGGAGAGCCTGAAGGACTTTTTGGATATGGCCCAGGAAGTTGAGAGCCTGGACGAGGAAGAGCAGCAAAAAAAGCTCGAGGAAATATTTGGCCCAGCTGATGAGGAGGAAACAGGACAGGAAGACGAAGGGGAAGAGGAGACAGAGGAAGCAAAGTCAACAGAGGAACAAAATCGTGAAGAACAGATGAAAGGAAGACAAGAGTCAAGGGCAAACTCTGACGTGGTAATGGCTATGATGATCGCAGACCAGGTGGCTACGGAGTCCATGCCGGATACGCCCTGTTATGTGGTGCATGGGGCGAAACTACTGTGTTCCATGGGTTCTCGGGAGGCAAGGCTGGTCGTTCCCTTAGATCATGGGATTCTGTTGGGCAGTCATCCGCAAATGACAGCAGACGACTGCGCTTCGCTGACAAACGTCATGTGCTTTGGCAACTGTTTCAGTGCAGAAAATCCTGCCATGGAGCAGGCGGCAGTCGATGCAACAAACCAGTATAACATAGAGAAATCGCAGGGGTTCTGGGGAAAAGTAAAATCCTTCTTTGGAGTAAAGCCAAAGACAGTTGATTCCGTAAGCAAAGAACTGCAGCAGTTGTGTATCTGTGAGTGCACGCCATGTATTTTACCAGATGCAATATGGGAAGAAAGTAATGATAAGAGTCTGATTAACGATAAAAAAACATTGATCCAGCCAGCAGTACTGGTATGCGAACACGGGGGAGTCATAAGGATCATTGATAATGGACAGAACGAACAGAGCGAACAGAACGGATGAAGGAGGCAGTATGAAAAAGATCTACCAGTCTATATGGATTGAAATACCTTATCCTGTTGTCCAGATCGTGGATGTAAACATGACAGAGAGTGTAAACTGCCATGCCCGCATGCAGGTTACAGCCATATGTGAGGATGAACAACAGGACGAATTTTTGAATCGGTCAGTGGAGCATGAAACAGTGCAGGCCGGATATACAAAAGAAGGAATAGGAGAGGAGAAATTTTTTACCGGCAGAATCCAGGAAGTATTCCTAACATATGAAAAAGGGCAGATGGTTGTGACACTGACAGCAGTGTCTATGACATATATGTGGGATATTGTCAGACGCCGCAGGACTTTCCAGAATATGGACAGTACCTATGATGAGGTGATCGGACAGGTGCTGTCTGCCTATCCAGGTGCCTCGTGGATCAGTGCTGTCGACATCTCAGTGAAGATACCAGGCTTCCTGCTCCAGTATGATGAGACTGACTGGGAATTTCTGTGCAGGCTGGCCTCCCACTTTGAAGCATATATCATGGAAGATCCTTCTGGGGAAGGTGGACAGATTTATTTTGGGATTCCTGAATTAAGTTATGGGAACAAGGTGGACTCTGACAATTACCAGATCTCCCAGAATATGGAGAATTACCAGCAGTATGCACAAAATGTAGCACAGGGCATGATGCTGCAGGACAACCTGAATTGGATGGTCTGTAGCAGGGAGGCATATAAGATGGGTGAGACCGTCATATGGAAGTATGTATCATGCCAGGTTGTCAGTGTGTTCATGAAAGTAAAAGAATCAGAGATTCTGTACTTCTATGAATTAGGGCGTTCTGAAGGAGTAAAAGCCAGGTATTACGGGAATTCAAAAATATCTGGCCTCAGTCTGCCCGCCACGATTAAGGAGCGGAGTGGGAACCGCCTCCGCGTGCAGTTTGACATCGATCCGGAATACAGGGCTGGAAATAATTTCTATTTCACTTACGCCATAGAGACTACCAGCTGGTATTGCCTTCCGGAACCGGGCAGTACCGTTCATATCTATTTCCAAAACTGGAATGAATTTACAGGGATAGCGGTACAGGCAATGCGGCAAGGCGGTACAGCGAAAACAGATTCTGTCTCGGCAAAGGGAGCCGTGGAGGACAAATCGTTTTCCACGGCTGACGGAAAGTCCATACAGTTTACCGACACCGGGATCTATGCTGCGTCTGTGTCTGATGCTGCCAGTTTTACAGTTTCAAAGGATGGCACGTTGAGCATGGATGCAAGGAATATTATCCTGTGCGCTCAAGATGAGATGAACATAGGGAAAGGAATAGTTCAGATCGGGGAAGAGCTCCAGGAGATCATTCCGAAGGACACAATCCTGCAGGTGGAAACCGGGGTTGCAGGACTAGGAATCGTCAGCTTTGAGGAAGATGGTGTAAATCTGGCAGAAGACAAAGGAATACAGCTTGACATAGAAAACAATATCCGGATCATAACTTCAGGAACACTGTATTATGAACCCACTCAGAATGATCCGCCTGGAATTCAGTATTCGGATGCCGAGCTGAGAAAAGAAGATGCCGCTCAGAGGGAAGCCCACAATGCGGAAGTCTTTGAGGTTCGGGAAAAGGAGTCAAAGGGGAAAATAAAGACGGGATCCATAGTAGCCGGTATTGGATTTATCTGTCTTCTGGGAGCAGCAACCGTGGTTACAGGAGGTACAGTGCTGTTTGCCGCCGGTGCGGGTGTGGCAGCATATACCTGTGGGACTGCACTGGTGGATGAGGGAATCCGGGATCTGCAGAAAATGAGTGATGGTGACTTCTCGCAATCCTATAATGAAGTTCGGGACGGTTTCCTGGGAAAGTTTGATAATAAGCAGGAAATATATGAGACGGTCATGTATGGGAGTGTGATGATCGGACTGGGAGCGCTGCTGTCACCACTCGGGGCGTTGACGGCTGACATATCCACCAAAGCGCTGATAGCGGGGCAAATGCTGACTGCGGGCGGAACTTCTATCACAACCATGTATCTCAGGGACATCTCGGATGGCTATGTGGACCAGAGCTGGCAGGAGTACGCCCTGAACTTTGGGGCATCAGCAGCTACTGCGGGAATCGGTTGTGGTATCGGAATGGGGGCAGCAGCCATCGTGAAGAATGTAACACCGGTTGCAAACTTTCTGGTTAGAGCAGGTGCATTTGCACCAGTCCTGATTATCGGGGGAGAAACAGTGATCGATGTCCTTGTGGACTGGGGTGTCAGTAAGGTGTTCCACCAGGAGTTTGACCCGACAATGTCCATACTCACATCTCTTGCCTCCAACATTGCATTTTCCATTGACCCCGTAAACATGGCAACAGGAGGATTCTGTCTGACTGCGACAGATCTGATCCTGCCGGACCTGACAGACGGACACTTCCGGATGCAGCGGATTTACAATTCCGTAATCCCCTGCAGGGGCGTTCTCGGAAAGAACTGGATGCTGGGGCTGGAGAGCAGGCTCTTTATCCGGGAGGAGGAAGGGCTCATCGATGTGATCTGTATGGATGGCCATGCGGAGCGTTTCGCACTGGAGGACGAGACATGGAAAAACCGCAGGAATGGGGATTCCAGATACCAGCTGCAGAAACCAGACGGAGAAGAAGGCTATGTCCTGCTTTACATTCCGGAACAGAAATGCTATGATTATGACAGCATGGGACGCCTGGTTTCCGTGCGCGGGAAAGGCAGAAACAGGCTGGCCATCAGCTACCAGGAAGCGCATATCAGCCAGGTAGTCACTTCCGCCGGGTATGTCCTCGATTTTAAGTATGAAGGGGACAGGGTTTCCGAGATCCGGGATGAGGCGGGCAGAACAGTCCGGTATAAATATGAAAATGACTGCCTGAAGGCAGTCTGCCATGTCGACGAGGGCGTGACCACCTACCATTATGACGAAGGGAACCATATTACACAGGTTATAGACCAGAACGGCCATGCCTATGTGCGGAACGAGTATGACCATGCCGGGCGGGTGACGGCGCAGTATTATCTGGACGGAACCAAAAGTATCCTGACATACGACCTGGAAAAACGGGAGAATACGGTATACATCGAAGGGCTGGGACGGACAGAGCGGTACCGGTACAACGAAGATTTCCTGGTGACGCATACCTGCTACGATGACGGCACGTGGGAAGAGACAGGCTATGACCAGTGGACGAACCGTATCTATGAGAAGGACAGGAACGGGAACATTACCCGCCGCCTGTATGACAGCATGGGACGCCTGTGCAGGGAGATGCTGCCCTCCGGCCAGGCATGGGAGTACAGGTACGACGACGGGGGAAATCTGTTGGAAAAGAAAGCGGATACGGGCGAAGAGCTCCGTTACGCGTATGATGAATATGGGTTTCTCCTTGAAGAAACGGAAAAGATCAGGGAGGGGGAATGGAAACGGCGCCAGTATGAGAGGGACGCCTATGGACGCCCGGTAAGCGTGACCGACAGTCTCGGACATACCACCAGCTACAGTTACAGCAGTATGGACGGGCATCTGCTGAAAGAGCCGTCCTGCACCGAAGATGCCATGGGGAACCAGACCAGCTATGAATATGATGCCGTCGGACGCAGGATATGCATCAGGACAGACCAGGGAACCACGGAGATCCGGTATAACGAGCAGAATTACCCTGTCTGCGTGAAGGACGGGAACGGCAATGAACTGTGCCGTACATACGACAGGATGGGCAATCTGACAGCCATGACCCCGCCCGCGCAGGGCGCAGACGGGAGCTGCTGGATATACCGCTATGACTTCTTTGACCGCCTGATCGAGACGATCGACCCGCTGGGGAATATCTGGAGAAAAGAACGGAATCTGGCAGGTGATATCCTCCGTGAGGAGATGCCAGGAGGGCAGGAAATCCGGTATGAATACGATACAGACAGCCGAAAGCTCCGCACGATCTATGCGGATGGTTCCGTTGAACGCTGTTTCTATGACGGGAATGGCAACCTGGTCAAAAAGGTCAGGCCGGAGAATTACAACACAGAGACGGATGACGGACCGGGCAGTACCTACACCTACGACAGCATGAACCGACTGACACAGGTGACAGATGAGGACGGCAGGATTCAGGGCACGTACCGCTATGATGCATCCGGGAACCTGGCAGAGCAGACAGACGGCGCAGGACACAGCACATACTATACGTATGACCTGCTGGGCAACCGTACAGGGATGTGGGAGCCGGTGGAGGCATCAGGAGAAAACGGGGAAACAGTCCTGTACAGGGCGACTCTGTATGAATACGATGCCGAGTCAAACAAGATAAAAGAGCGCAGGGGGACAGAAAAAGTCGGTGCCGGCGAAATCCCCCGGCATATGCATGAACTACGGTTCACCTATGACGCATTAAACCGGCTGACCGCAGTGGAAGACCAGCACGGTGCAAAGACAATGTACCGGTACAACAGCCAGAACCAGAAAGTCTATGAGAGTTTCCGGATCAGTGAGGATGTGGAGCGGATCATCCATTATGCCTATGACGCGGCCGGGAACATGGTGGAGAAGTGTGAGGGAACTGAAGAGCGGTTCCGGAAGCCGGGCGGAAAGCGGATCAGGGTATGGGCAGCCATCCAGTATGAGTATGATCCGGATGGAAACTGTGTGCGCATGGTAACACCCAGAGGATACAAGAAGGAGTGGCAGTATGATGCCCTGGACCGCGTGGTCATGGAAAAGGAGCAGGACAAATCCGGCGGAATCTGCCGGAGCTTCCAGTATGAGTACGACGCAGTGGGGAATCTGCGCGTCCGCCGGAATCACAGCATGGGGAAACCTGAGGAAAGACGGTTCGTCTATGACAGCAAAAACCGCCTGACACACCTGACGGACGAGGGCGGAAACACGACGCGCCTGTTCTATGACCGCAACGACCGGATTATCAAGGCGGTGCGCCCGCAGCAGTATGACCCCGGACTGGACGACGGACAGGGAACCTGCTATCTCTATGACAGCAGCGACCGGATCGTCAGGATCACGGGGCCGGACGGGACAGTCCTGCAGGAACAAACCTATGACAGCGCCGGGAATGTGAAGACACGCATAGAAGGACAGTCCGTGTATACGGAGTATGCCCATGACCTGGCAGGAGATCTCCTGGCGGTCTACAAAGGCAGGGAAAACGCAGGAAATAATCGCGCGGCACAGAGAATGAAATACGATGCATGGGGAAACATCACCGGTACGGAGGACGGAAACGGGAACCGGACGGATTTCAGCCTGGACAGCTGGGGAAGGATCGTGGCAGTCCATACACCAGAGGGAGGCACGGAGCATTATACCTACGACCATGCGGGAAACATCACCAGCACCACGGACGCAAACGGGGGAACGATCACCTACTCCTACAACAGCATGGGAAAGGTGTACCAGGTCACAGACCAGGAAGGCTGCAGCGAATATTTCTATTACGACGCGGAAGGCCGGCTGGAAACGCGCACCGACCGGAACGGAAACAGGGAGACAACCCATTACAACATGGACGGGAACCTGAC
>CAMWXE010000084.1 GCA_947178145.1 uncultured Lachnospiraceae bacterium
TTTTGTACTGCACTCTCGAAGAAATATCCTGCGCAATCTGTATCACTTATTTTCCCACAGTTCCTAATAAGAATTTTTTTACCAGTACAGACCCAAGGTGTTTTTTATAAAGTCCTAAATTTCTTTTAGGGTATTGCATTATTACCTACAAAGTGTTAATATGAATATATACCTACGAAATGTTAAGGTAAAAGGAGGACACTATGGCACAGCAAATTTCTGAATCCGAACTGGTACTAATGAAAATCATTTGGAAGAATGGAGGGGCGGCTTTATACTCCCTCATCATGGAGGAACTGGGAAAAGAAAAAAACGAATGGAAGAACAACACCGTACTCACGCTGCTTTCCCGGCTGGGAGAAAAAAAGTTCTTGAAAGTCAAAAAAATTGGCAGACGGAATGAGTATGTGGCTACGGTAACAGAAGCAGAATACCAGACCATGCAGACCCACAGCTTTCTTGATAAAGTCTACGGCGGGAATGTGAAAAACTTAGTGTCAACCTTGTTGCGGCAGGATATTCTTTCGGCAGACGAATTGAAAGAGATTGAAACATTTTGGAGAAAAGAAAATGAATGAATTTATGAAAATATTATTGTCGCTGTCTGTTTCCGGCGCACTGTTACTGCTTCTTATTTTGGGAGGGAAGCCGCTGTATAAAAACAGATTCAGCAAGCGTTGGCAGTATTATATCTGGATAGTTGTTGCGCTGCGGTTTCTGCTTCCCTGGAATGCTTTATTTCCATTTACTCCCGATACTACGATTGTTGGGAGCCTGTTTGAAAAATTTGACACAGCAGCAATAACGAATGAAATCCCTGCAAGCCCCAATGTAACCGTTTCTGTCAATCCGGGTAACAACGAAGCAGAGCCGATACAGACAAACAGGGATATGACCGCCGCTGCCATGCCTGAACCATTTAACAAATATGTCTGCCTATTTTTTATCTGGTCAGCATTGGCACTGGTGCTATTTGTCCGTAAGATAACGGTTTATCAAGGATTTATCCAATACATCAAAGCGGGCAGCACAGAGGTATCGGATATAAAGATTTTGAATCTGCTATCTGATTGTGAAGAAAAACTAAATGTTAAGACAAGGGTTGAATTATCCTGTAATTCGTTGATTGCTTTCCCTATTATGATTGGATTCTTTCGACCAGAAATTGTTTTGCCTGTCCGGCAATTGGAAGATAAAGAGCTGTCTTATATCTTTGTGCATGAGCTAACCCACTACAAACAGGGGGATATGTTTTACAAATGGCTGATACAGACTGTTGTGTGCGCCCACTGGTTCAATCCTTTTGTATATCTGCTGGAAAAAGAAGTGAATCAATCTTGTGAATTGTCATGTGATGAAAAAGTCATATCTGTGCTTGATGACAAAGCAAAGCGTGCGTATGGGGAAACATTGATTTCCTTTTTGAAGTCAAACAATCTCTACAAAAGTTCTTTGGCTTCCGTTACCTTGACAGAGGGAGCAGAACAATTAAAAGAAAGGTTAGGTGCTATTATGAATTTTAGGAAAAAAGGCAAGGCACTGCGGATTTTAACAGGTGTATTGACAGTGGGCATTATTTTTGCAGCAGTATTCGTTGGCAATTATCATGAAGCAAGCGCATCTATGCCTGCTAACATAGATAATGATTTATCGATACAGTCTGATGATATGCCGGCAATGGAAACCCTGGAGTTTAGAGGCACAACATATTATTTGGTTTTTAACGAAGCCCAACTCAGAGCTATTGGAACAGGTGCGTATGGCATGGATCAGAATTATATGCAACAGGCTGATATTCAATTATCCACGGACGAATGGGTACCCATTGGAACATGGGACAATCCATTTACAGGCACTTTTAATGGTAATGGTTTTGAAATTGCAGGTCTTACCATGACCGACCCGGATGCAGAGATTATAGGGCTATTTGGTGTTGCCAAAAATGCTCATATCTATAATGTTATTTTGCGAGATTGTGACATCACGAGCGCGGGCAGAAATATTACAGGAAAATCGGTTGGAGCAATCCTTGCGATTGGACAAGGGAGCCGTTCTTATGATAATTTTGTCTATCCAAAAGAAGCCTCGCCGCAGCCCACTACGCCTGCGTTTTTTGTACCATTACGAAGTAATTTACTCTCGAAGAAATATCCTGCGCAATCTGCATCACTTATTTTTCTACAGTTCGTAAATTCCGGTTTGTAAATATTGCAGCGGCAGGAGGTACATCATTTTATGAAAGTTTTTTTATGCGGTGGCGGCGCAGGTATTCAAACGATTGAAGCGAATAAAAGATTAAATGAGGTAATTGACCATTCAAAACCTTGCCTGTATGTACCATTAGCAATGGAACATACAGTGTATGCCGACTGCTATAAATGGATAAAAGGCGAATTAAAAAATGTAGATATTCCTTATATTGAAATGGTAAACAGCGCAGATGAATTGGCAGCTAAAAATATGAACGATTTTGGTGTAATATTCATTGGCGGAGGAAATACATTTAAATTGTTACATGATTTAAAAACAAGCGGAGCATTTGAAAAAATAAAGGAATATTTGAATAGTGAAGGAGTCATTTTTGGCGGAAGCGCAGGTGCAATAATCTTCGGAAAGGATTTGGAAGCTTGCAGACTTGATGATACAAATGAAGTGAATTTAAGTGATATAGATGGATTTGATATATTAAATGGAACATCGATTTTATGCCATTATACAAATCGAACCGCTGAAAAAGATGAGAAAAGCAGGCAATATCTGTTGGAGGTTTCAAAACAATTTGTAACCAGTTAAAAACTGGATAACCGCCGCTGCATAGGACGGCACATCAAGACAGTATTGAGGAAGAAATCAAGCAGCTTGAAAACAAGAAGAAGCAGCTTATCCAGGAGCAGAAAGAGCAGGAGCGTAAGTGTCAATGAGGTGAATAATAGTACAGAGGAAAACATTTTAACTATCGACATTATCAATTCTCAATTCTCCACTTAATGCAACCTTTCCTTTTAGCTGTTTTGGTATCTGTTGGCATATTGCTCCTCCTCGTCCGGGATTGTGATATTGATCAGGGATATGCAGTCTTTGAAAGCCCATAGACCGATTTTACTCCAATGCCTTAAAAAACATAAAACGCTGATGCTTCAGTCCCTTCTGTTCCAAAAGCTCATCCAGTGTCCGCAGTCCCTTCTGCATCCACTGATTCCCCTCTTTTACGCCCCGCTCCCTGCGGACTGCCTCATACCACAAAAGCAGTTGGATCAACAACAGATCCAGGCGTTCCCCTGTTCTTAAGGTATGCTCCGGCTGCAGGGGCAGATACCCCAGATTTCTAAGCATTTCATTGATAAATTCAAGGCTCAGATTCGGCATACCCAGTATAAACAAATGGCGAATCATCGTCTTTCTGGGTATCACTCCCAGAAGTTTCAGGTTCCTGCTTAATTCCGAATCATAATTAATACTGGTAATGTGCCGCTCCAGGGTATATTTCCGCCGGGTGTATTCCCGGCTCACATAATGCAGGGCATCCGTATAATAAAGGTGACGAATCGAATGGCACAGCTGCTCCCTCGGAATCTTCATCTGCTTCATGCGTTTATGGGAAACACAGCAGAGGTACCCTTCTACCAGCTGATCCAGCTGCGTCCGGCGTTTCCAGTAAACCTCCTGGCTTTTTCCCGGCTCTTTCCAAAATATCTGGTCACAGCCGTCATAATAGCCCTGCATCAAAAAGCGCAGCTGTTCTTCCTCCAGACAAAGAGCCTGTCCAAATGTCAGGCACTCTTCATAACTGGATGGAACATGACGGCCCGTCCGCCAGTACCGGATTTTCAAAAATTCCGAATCCTTCCGGGGCGCTTTTCCATACATCCGCTGATACAGACGCCTGTCCGCTTCCTTTTTGCTGTCCAATCCTTCCATGGCCATAAACCGTTGGAATTGCTCCTGTAACCACAACAGTTCCGGCCGTTCCGTTCCCTGATTTTTTAAGCTTGCGGCCAACAACTGTTCCATTTCTTTCGAGATATCCATCCTGTACCCTCCTGCCTGCTTCTCTCTGCGGTTGAAAACGGCGATTTGCCGTTCCTACTCATTGATTCGCAGCAGCAGGTGCATTAGGGGACAAAAAAATACAAAATTTTTAAATAAGTCAAACTGTTGTTCTTTATACGGTTTTCCTGTTCCGCTTCTACCTGGATGGGGTTCAAAACGGATTATCTACTCCGCTTCTACCTGGATGGGAATCGAAAATGAATGATTCCATCGATACATTACACGAGATATCCCTTCCTCAAGCCGAATTTCCACGGGATCTGTCTCATAGCCCTCCGGCAGCTGCACCGTATGCCCGGCATAAGTAGTATAATTCTCCTCCTGCTTCCAAAGACCGGTGTACGAAGAGAAAAGATACTTCCCGTCATTCCTTCTTTCTACCTCAAAGTCGAGTTCCAGCCAAACCAGAATTCTGTCCGCTTCCTCCATCTTTGTATCAAAACAGAGAAAACGCCTTAATTCTCTGACTTCTTGGTCACCGGACTTCTGATACTCCGTACCCTCAGGCTGTTCCTTTGAATAAGCGGTAACAGTAAGACAGCCTCCCGGCACCTGAATACTCTGGCCAATCCCCGGTTCCTCAACCGACACGAAAAAGCTGACGTCTCCGGTTTTCGCTAACTGATGTACATAAGGGATATCCAGTTGATATGTCCCCGGCTCTGCCGGCCCGAAATCCCAACGGAAAAAAGCATTGGTACTAAAAGGCTTGTAATACAAACATTTTCCGGTTCGAACGCTTCCGTCCTCTCCCGTCACCGTCACTTCCTCCTTTGGTCCTCCTACCGTTTCAAATACACTGCGGACCAATCCGGGGTCCGTAATATAGCCGCCGCAGTTTAAGGGATAAATATCCACATACAGCCGCCCATTCTCCAGCTTCGGAATGGCCAGTACTCCTCCCTGAGAATCCAAAGCATAGCTGTACTCTTCCAGTTTCTCTTCCTTGGCTTTCTCAAAAACCACCGGCAGCTCTAAGCCGGAAATATGCAGCGTCATAGATATGGTTTCTTTCTCCTTGGGCAATTCCTTAAACGGCTCAAGAATCAGCTCCAACCGTTCCCGGGTTTGATCCGGATGATCCAGATCCGCCGGGGATACGGATTCAAGGATCGTCCCGGAATAAACCATCCCATCCTCCGGTATCAGCTTTATTCCCTCAAAATCCGGTACTGTCGGGTCATCCCACCCACGGTGCTCCACGTACAAACTTAAGACAAAGGATTCCTCTGACAAGACGCCGCTCTCTAATCTTACAAACATACGTTCGTTTTCTCGCTCTGGCATTTCCGCAATTACATAAAAGGCCATTTTATCACTCCGGTTGACTCCGTATCCGGGAATAATTCCAAAATGCTGCAGCGCCACATACGCGCATGCAACCAGTGCGGCCACCAAAAGCAAAATCAGCGTTGCCAGCATCCAAACCCGCAGCTTCCCCAGACTTCTCTGATGCCGTTTTTTTACAGTTTCATAGGGCAGATTTAAAGAATCTGCAATTTCCTGGACTGTCATACCCTCATAATATTTCATACGTATAATTTCTGCATCTTCCGCCTTCAGGGTATCCAGGGCCTGTTCCAGATCCAGTCTGTCGTATGTTCCTTCCAGCTCCGGGTCCAGGCGGCCGGCTTCCTCTGCCTCTTTCCCCTCCATTCGGCTGTCTTCCCCTTTTCTTCCGTCTCCCTTTGCGTTTCCATAACGCCGGCCCTCTTCATAACGCTTATTTTTCCGATAATGGCTGATGGCCTGATGCCGGGCAATTCCGCATAGGAATGACGCCAGATCCCCTTTGGATTCATCGAAATTTTCTCTCTGCCAGTAAAAGGCCGCAAAGGTATCATTCACGCATTCCTTTATATCCTCCGGATTCGCCAGATAGCGTCCGCATACGGCCCAAATCAGGCCCGTATAATGCTCCACCGTCAGGATCATCGCCGCCTGCGGGTTCTCCTTCAGAAGCTTTCTGATTTTCTGTTCCCGGTTTTCTTCCGTATATTCCATTTATACTTCTCCTCACTGTTGTCCAAATTCCTATTCCTATTATATCTGGTTAGACTTCATTTGCAATCAGGTAAATTTTAACCGAATGACAAAGAACCCACAGGATGCTGCAGCATCGGTTCCTGAAAATGTTAATTTTTACTTTATTGCCAGCACTTTGAGGCGATGTTACAATGAATCGCCTGATTACAACAGAAAAGTTTTATCGTATTTCTTATCGTATTTCAATGGAGAGGAGTTTTGTATTATGCTGTTTATTCTTTCATGGATGTTTCCTGTAATTCTTGTGATTCTCGCACTTATGGGCGACTCCGGCGGAATCGGCGGAATTGCCGCAATACCGGAAAACATGTTTATTGTCGGAATTATGAGCTGTGTATTTGTGTTCGTGTATGTGACCATCAATACATTTCGTGATGGAGATGCCCTTGAGCGCCTGTTCGATCCTATGGGGGTTTTTGACCGTCTGTCCCAGATCGGATGTATCGTCGACCTGCTCTTTTTTGTAGCCGGAATCTTTATCTCCCACACCGAGACAATTTCCCAATGGGTAAAGGAAAATACTCCGGCACAAAATGCCGCCTATGTTTTTGTTCTTTTTGCCGTAATAGTACTAAACCTTCTGGCAGCCAAGTTCCGCAGGGCTGATGCAAAGGGGATTTTAGACATAGCGCTGATCACACCTAGTCTCCCCAAGCTCATGATTGGCTTCTGCCTTCTTGTGCCTGCACTGGTTCTCTATACCTTTAACGGTATGCCGGGAGATAATCGCTTTGCCACGTTAAGTCCCATCCCCTTTTCCCAGTGGCAATGGTTGAGTAAGCTTTACCTTATAGCCTTTCTTCTCTGTTTGGCAAAATATATTCTGCTGGAAGGAATTGTAGCAAAAAATTTCCTAGGCGTCTTGTATATTCTGACCCAGTTAGCCAATGTGGGCGCTGTCGCTTTTATCTTTGTGGTACTGGAACGTCCGCTGCAGACCGTCCGCTCGTTCATCATATATTTGCCGCTGCTGGCCATAGAAGGATTTTTCCAATTCTATTCCTATATCTTTATCCTTTACAGCGTTATAGATTTTTTCCGCCCCGGAGCCATTACCGCCACTCGCAAAGCCAGGGAAGCACAAGATCTGAGGAATGCCGGAGCACGGGCAGCGCGGGCAGAATACGAACAAAAGCTGGACGGCGAAGAGCGGATTTTGAATGCCCTTTCCGGTCATGGGCCTTATACGGACGACGAGGCCCTGGCTCTTGGTAAGGAATCTGCTGGCGAATACCTGACCGGAAGAATCCGACGGGAACAGAAGCTGTCGGATTTTGAGAAAAAACAATAACCAAACACAGAAGAACGGAGGATAAACACAAAATTATTATTAAAACAAAATAGGAGAATGATACTATGAAAGCAAAAAAGATAGCGACATTGTTTATGTTTATTTGTCTGGGGATAACTGCTTGCGGATATGGTTCTGAGGACGCTTTCAGTGAAACATTGGTAGAAACCATGTCGAATTCCGGAAAGGACAGGGAAGAGTCCGAAGAAGAAAACATTGATAAATCATCCGCGGCAGACCCTCTGGATCCATATGTACTGGTTCAGGAAGTGCAAAATGATAACATGCCGCTTATACTGTATGATTATAATGAATATGGTGATTTGACCCAGATTCAGAAATTTTATGACCGCGGTGACGGTCCGGTATTGGAATATGTTTATGAATATATAAACGAATATCCAGATGATGGAGGACGGATAACGGTCAGAAATTATAAGATGGTGGCGGATGGTGAGCCAGAGGATAGTGCTATCTGGGAATATGAAGAAGAATATGATGACCAGAACAGATTGGTTCGTAAAACGACAATCAAAGACGGAAATTTTACTCCAGGCATGGAGGTATCCTATGAATATAATTCCGAGGGATATCTGATCAGAAAATCCGGCCAGGACTCGGAGCGCGCGGGATATGACCTTACGGAAACTTATGAATATGATACGGATGGTAATATGGTCAAGCTAACTGTTTGGAATGACGACGAAAGCATAGAAAGCTGGCGGCTATTTTATTATGACGAGAATGGAAGGCAGACGTTATGGGAGATTTACAAGCCTGACGGAACCTTGGATGAGCGGATGACAGAGACAGTATGGCAGTATACATATGACGACCAGGGACATATTATAGAGGAAAAGGAAATGGCTCCCAGCGGCGGCACAATACAGCATACGACCTATAAGTATGATGAAATGGGAGGACTGCGTGAGAAGACGGATCTTACCCATAAAATTACTTATGAATACCTTCCTTTGTCAGAATATTTACAGGGTAAATAGGCGACAGGGAAATCCTGCCGATGCTTCACATGCATTACAGCAAAAATAATTATGCAAGTATTCCAAAAGGATGACCCTGCATTTGAGAAAAAACAATAACCAAACCCAAAAGAACGGAGGATAACATCATGGGATTATTCGGAAAACGAAAAAAAAGCAACACACCGCCTGCAGTACAAACGGACGACTGCCAAAAGGATGACTCTGCAGCAGAAATCAGGGCAGCGGCAGAAGCGGGCGACCCAGATGCACAATACAGGTATGCACTTATGTACTACCAGGGGAAGGGAATCCCACAGGACTCGTCCAAAGCCCTTATCTGGTTTCGAAAAGCCGCTGAGCAGGGTGATGCGGAAGCCCAGGCAGTATGCGGTATGATGTATGATGACGGCGTCGGCACGAAGCAGGACAAAGCCAAGGCTCTGTATTGGTACGAAAAAGCCGGAGAACAAGGCAAAGCCGGCCATTCCTACATCTGCGGCGTAATGTATGAGAACGGAGTTGGTGCCAGAAAGAATCCGGCCAAAGCCGCATATTGGTATGAGAAATCCGCAAGGCAGGGGGCAGCCCCCGGGCAGTTTGAATACGGAATGCTTCTTTATGGAAAAAAAGCATATGAAGAAGCCTTCGGCTGGCTTGAAAAATCCGCTGAGCAAGGAGACGCAAACGCCCAATTTAACTGCGGCGTAATGTGTGAACGCGGAGAAGGTACAGAAAAGGATCCGGCTAAAGCATTGTATTGGTATGAAAAAGCCGCAAACCAGGACTATTTTCATGCATTTCTAAACTGCGGCATGCTGTATCAGGATAGCGGCGCTGCCATGAATAATCCGGAAAAAGCGTTATACTGGCTCATGAAGGTTCTGATATCGAAACAAGCCCCACAAGATGAATCTCGGGCCTATACCGCCGCTCGACGATGCGTTACCCTGTTTCGGGATGGATATGGAACCTTAGACGAACTTGGGACTGTGGCAAACAGAGTTGTGATTATGCCCATCCTTTTGCGGGAGTACGGCGAAGTAAAATATGACTGGACAGAGGTTACCAATGTTTTGGACGTCATCCTCCAGCTCCGAAAACAATAAAATATTCGTGTATGATATGTCATACGGAACACACATGGTACTCGCTCAAAATACCCTATAGCAAGTATTGCATGTACATTGACACGCTGATAAAATTGTGATAACGTAGTGAAAAATTCAGGTTTCCATTTAACAATATACAGATAACAACGTATAGAAAGACGTACCCATATGAATTTACACAAAATCTACCATCCGATCACAGCCACACCGTTTCAATGTACACAGGACTATATGGAGTTTGCGCCGTGCGATGCCCTCAAACCCTATATCCGGTGTTTTTGGGGCTCAGAAAAGCCATTCCTGCAGGAGGAAAGCTTTATAGAGACCATAGACATCGTAACGCCGGACACCTGTATGGACATTATATTTACAGCTGATTTTTCGAAGAATGTAATCGTCAACAGTTTTTGCGGAATTGATGACCGGACCTTTCTCTATCCGAATCGGCATAGAGAAAAGAAAACATTCTTTCGTTTTGCAATCCGATTCTACCCGTGGGGAGTTTCCATGTTTGCACAAGAGTCCATGAAAAATACGAAAAATGCTTTTTTTGATGTGGATTATCACTTCTCAGGAATCAAAAATGAAATTGAAAAGCGGTTATTTGATATCGAAAATATCCGTCAGCTCATACCAATTGCGGAAACAATATTGCTGAACCACTTTCAGGAAAAGCATCAAAACTCGGTCGTATTTCAGGCCGTTTCTAAGATATTGCGCGCCAGAGGAAATTTGGCAGTGACTGACTTGGAACAGGAGCTTCTCATTGGCAGCCGGCAGCTGGAGCGATTATTTCTGGAATATATTGGCGTGTCCCCAAAAAGTCTGGCTGCGCTGGTGCGATACCAGTATTTGTGGAACGGAATCTTGTATGACAAGGACTTTCACACCGCAGATGCAGCCTATCAATATGGGTATTCCGACCAGGCGCACTTATGCCACGATTTCAAGAAATATCACTCCATGAACATATCCGATGCCAAAAAGTACGCGATGCAGAATGTCGGAAATATACAATACAAATCCTCCGAAGCACGGTATAATGGTTTATAGTATCATACATGTAAAACATAAAATACTGTCGAGGAGGATCAGCTTATGAGATATTGTAACACGTTGATTGCTGTAAAGAACATGGAACAGTCACTGTCATTTTATAAAAATCTATTTGACCAGGAAGTCACACTAGATTTGGGCTGGAGCAAAACACTGACCTGCGGGTTGACGCTGCAGGAGCATTTTGACCAGATAGCAGGATTTCAGGCAGACACCATGATGTATCACGCAAATACCATGGAGCTCTATTTTGAGACGGAAGACATTGACTCGTTTATCGCCCTCTTAGGGCAGTATCCCGATGTGGAGCGCCTGCATGAGCCGAAAACATTCCCGTGGCTGCAGCGCGGAATCCGCATCTATGATCCCGACGGACATTTAATCGAAGTGTCAGAGAGTA
The DNA here is from genome assembly GCA_947178145.1 of uncultured Lachnospiraceae bacterium. Taxonomy (GTDB): domain Bacteria; phylum Bacillota; class Clostridia; order Lachnospirales; family Lachnospiraceae; genus COE1. Next base: position 10,936 of record CAMWXE010000084.1, read on the forward strand.
TGTACTCTGTCGCATGCAGACAATTTGAGCAGGGCAAAAATGTGGAGGAGACTGCCTCATTGACACAGCACCCGCTGCCTGTCGTCCATAAATGGTTCGAAGAATATCGAAAGTCCAGAATCAGTGTCTGCGGCTCAGACTGCAGTACGTGCTACTGTTACGGAAACATGTGTACTGGCTGCAATGCCTGTGAGGGCAAAGTATTTCATACTCCCGAAGGCTGTTCGATTTATCAATGTGCCGCTCACAGGAAAAATCTGGAAAACTGCGGCAGATGTAAAGATGCGCCATGTGACATCTGGAGAGCTACAAGAGATCCGAAATATTCGGATGAAGAATTTGAAAAAAATATCGCCGACAGAATGCAGACGTTAAAGGAACTGAACATATAAGAGGGCTTTTTGATCAGCCCTCTTATATGTCTGCTTCTGGACAGTTCCTATGAATTCAGTCTCCCCTGGTCCATTTCGTACACTTCATCGCACAAAATCTCGATATCCTCTTTATTATGGCTTGCCAGTATGATGGTTTTTCCTTCATCCCGCAGCCTCATTAGAATCTTCCTGACATCTGCTGCGCCCTGATGATCCAGGCCGTTCATGGGTTCGTCGAGAATCAGTATCCCGGGGTTTTCCATAATGGCCTGCGCGATGCCCAGACGCTGTTTCATTCCCAGGGAGTATTTCCCAACCTTTTTATTGCTGTCCGGATCAAGCCCTGCCATCTTCATGCTCTCCCGGATTTCCTGCCTGCCAATCACATGGCGTATGTTTGCCAGATACTCGAGGTTCTTATATCCCGTATAACTGTTCAGAAACCCGGGGGTTTCTATGATAATCCCGATATTGTCTGCAAAATCCCTGTCCTTTCCGATCTCTTCCCCGCACACTATAACCCGCCCGCTGGTCGGCTTCAAATAGCCTATCATCAGTTTAAACAAGACCGTCTTCCCGGAACCGTTTCTCCCGACAATCCCATAGATTTTTCCCCGCCTGAAGCTTAAATTAATATTTTCAAGTACCGTAACATCCCCGAATTTTTTTGTCAAATTCTCAATGCTGATCATTTCTTCCATACACAAAACCCTTCCTTATTTCTTCACAGCCGCATTCGCTATTCCTGCTCATTCTGTGTCGTCCGCTCCAGCAGCATTTGCCCGGCCAGATACCCGAGCACCATCAGCACTCCTTCCATAACCAGGGAAGACAGCACGGAAACGCCTGTCTCGCTGTAATGCCATGTGCTCTGAAAATACATTCCCCACATTCCGTACATAAACCGGGCCGCTTCCATAGATTGAAAGCCCACCAGAAACGTAACGCCTTCCAGCAGCAGCAATATTGCCGGCGCAAGCCTCCTTAGCTTCGTCAGATCCAGGATGAGGAAAAAAGACATGATTGTCATACTATGCGCAAACCATAGAAGAAACATTTTCCATATATTATCGGAAAAATCCACAGCGTTTATCCTGTCAGCCGCGATTGCCGCAATCCATAAAACAACCGCCGCAAATATACCATACAGCAGACTTTTCCGGTACTTCTGCCGCCACCATATTTTAACCGTCCCATAACGGCACCGCGAAAGCGGCTCTATTTTTCTCCACTTCTCTATGCCGACTCCTTCCGCCAGCAGACATATGCCAATCGGCAGAAGCCATCTTGCAAGCTCCAGGAGCATCTTGTCAAAATCGACCATCCAGCTGAAACCGTCCTGTGACACACCGCCAAAGAAATTGAAAAGAATACTCTGATTCATGATACGTCTCCTCCCGTTCTCGCCGAAATATCGACTCTCCCGATGACACATAATGACACGGCTGTCATCATCAGAATGAGCCCCAGAAAAATACAGGGATACCTCCAATGACTGCCCGCCCCGTCAATAGAGTGTACCGGATACCACGGCATGGCAGCAAAAAGAGAAATGAAAACCCCTCCCAAATGTACCGCCGCCACTGCCGCCAGTCCCCAGAACCCCCCGCGCACAAGACTGCAGGCATACAATAGCACTCCGATAAAAGCCAGGTAACAAAGCATATAGATAAAAGTAATTCCAAACGCCTGCAGAACTGTCATGTGCTTCATCATAGCCATGCCTTCAAACGTAAGATTATATTTCCCTGCAATGGCCTCCGAAGTGTTCGTCGCCAGCATATAGACGGGACTGCTCCAGAGCTGCCCGGAAAAGCCATACGGAATGCTGACCACGACAGATATTGCCGCAAAACACGCTGTATACAAAAATGCTTGGGCGAGGACGTAAAACACCATACCCATACTCCAGGCGTGTCTGCCGCTCCGGTATAAAATCGTACAGGTATTCGGTTTGACAAAGGGCGCGTCCGCGATGACCAGCAGATATCCTGTGACCCAGAAACTGCCCGCCATGCTTTGATTCTCTGTGACGATAAACGCCTCCAGCATGTTGACAGGCTCTTTGAACTGAGCGGCGTAACGCAAAAAGTCGTGTAATCCCATGGCCAGGAGCGTCATCCCCAGCAGATATCCCATAATCACCCTGACGCTTCGCACTTCCTGCCGCAGCATTCCCATGGTAATCAATATAACCTTACTCATCCCGGCCTCTCCTTCGAAATCCCGCCATTGCGACGGCAGCGGCACCAATAATCCAGACACATTCCATCACGACAGACAGCAGATGACCTTCGTCGTCCCCACGCACCAGGAGGGCCGGACTTAAAATCTTCGGCGCCAGGATATAAAGGGACTGGTACAGGACAAAGGGAGCAATCAGCGACACATACTTGTTTGGCATCCACACGGCAAAAGCGAGTCCCACCAATGCCCACGCCACTCCGAACAAAAAGCCCAGCAGCACCTTGACTGCCACCAACGCGCCAATCCCATACGTCTGACCGATCACCACCATCTCAATATCCGCGTCCATCCTGATAACATTTACCCCGGAAGCGTCCAGGCCAAAAGAATTGGCATCGGCTATCCCCGGCGCTTCCAGATACACAGCCACAAGACAGACGAGCAGATAGGGAATCGCTACGATGGCTCCGCCCGACAGCGCCACGCTGATAATCCGCACCCGGGCAAATTCCCGCGGTTTCATCCGGGCAAGAATCAGCCTGTAATATCCGCTCTCATATTCCCCGCAGAAGTCAGACGCATACCCAAGCACCGGGAACACCGGCAGAAATGCGGTAAAGCCGGACACAGCCAGTATATTGACAATGGCATAATAGGGACTCCCTGAATGGAGCGATTCCGTGACATAGTTATACGCAAGCAGCGCGCCAAGTCCGCAAACTCCGGCCGCAAAACCGATATTCCTAAAACTCCTTTTGATATCCTGTAATAAAAATCTCCAACTCATGTCCGCCTCCGCCCCATATTCTCTAACTAATTCTCTCGATTTCGCCCGTGACTGCGTTGATGCAGATATTATAATGCACATCGTCCAGCCCGTCGATTTGGGCGATGGCTTCGACATAATCGCCAAGCGACATATAGATATGCCATACAGGGATCAGCTCAAGCTCCGGTTTGTACTCTATGTCCCTCTCTGCAGGCGAAAGGTTTGGCACCGGGTAATATTCGAGCGCAATATTTTGCAGCGTAATCCGCTCGTCCCCCTGTATCATGTTACTGTCAAGATACTGTTCCAGTATCTTTTCAACCTGCTCAAAAGAAAGCACTGTGACGGGCTCCCTGGCGGCAGCCTTTCCGCAAAAATCCATCAGACTCAACATTGCCACGCCCTCCGGCGTAACGCATGCACTGCCCCAGGGATACAGCTCACCAAGACCATATCCCGATCCGGGTTCTTGTATGACTGCTATCCCTTCATAGGAGGGAACAAAATCGAACTGATAATAATGGTATCCATTGCCTTCATAGGACACAATCTTCTCAAAAGCGATCTCTGTGATACCCAATGTCCCAAGCTTGTCCCATAAAATCTGCTCTGCCTCTTTTACGGAAAAGTCTGTCCCTGTATCCGGCTGGCCGACAGGAATGAATGTTACAGTCTGAGCATTTGGCAAATATGTATCTCTCAGGTCATATTCAATGTACCCTGCGCTTGTATGCCTTGAAAAACTGGCTTCTCTTTCCCCGTCGGTGAGTCCCAGTGCACTGTGGTCGCCAAATAAGGAATAACGAGCCGCTTCGCCATCGTCACTGTGCGTATTATTATATTCCGATTCTTCGATCTCGTCCAGCAGCGCCTGTGAAGTATCCTCTATATCGCCACCTGGACTGCCGAGAAATGCCGTCAGCGCATCCATGTCAAGGTCTTCATCTGGTTTCAGGGTGATCCGATACACATTCTCCGGAATGGCGGGGATTTGGGCGCTTATATGAATTTTGTTGTCCGTCGTCCCCAGGGTGCCGTCATAGGCACCGCCTGACTGCTGCACAGGCGATTCCACTGTATTTTCTTCCGCAATGTCTGCGATTTGCCCGTCAAGCGCACTCTGCGCGTGCATTACATCATTGTCATCCGATACCTCCGCCGGCGCTTTCTGGCAGCCGGAAAGCGCCGCCACACATAAGATTGCCGCGCCCGTCATAGATAAAATCTTTTTTCTCATACCTTGCCTCCTGTTCCTCTACAGACATATTTTCCATGTGCTGTATATGGGTTCATTATACCGCAAAAAATGCAGTATTTTGATTTTTGGCGAAATACGACCATATTTATGACGAAATTGACCGTTTTTTATCACAGTTTTTTCACAGTTCTTATCACAGCTCTTTTATGTACATGATAATATCCGCTTCCATGCACCCGTTTTCACAGATCAGCTCCATATCCCCATGATATTTTTCCACGATTCGGCGCACATTATTTAAACCGATTCCGTGATTCGGCGCGTCCTCCTTCGTGGTTTCCAGATGCCGCAGCTTCCCGCCTGCAATGCCCTGGCAGCTGTTGCGGATATTGATATACAGCATTCCTTTCTCGAGCTTCATCGCTATTCTCAGCTTCTTTTCTTCTGTCCGGACTGCCGCCTCGATTGCGTTGTCCAGCAGATTTCCCAGGACCACATTCAGGTCAAAGGAATGCAGAATCAGTTTCTCGGGAATGCTTACCTTTGCCTCCACCGTGTTCAGGACATCATTTGCCCGCTGCAGCTTATAGTTTAACAGACTGTCTATCGTGTCGTTTCCTGTCGCAATATACTCTGCCGGGTTCGCCATAAAATCCTGCATGGAGCCCAGATACGCGGTGGCTTCCTCCCAGTCCCTTTTCCGCAGGAGCATCTGCAGTGCCAGCATGTGGTTTTTCATATCATGCCTCAAAGCCCGTATGCGGCTCTGTGATTCCATAATCACATCCAGCTGGTTTTTGTATGCGCAGGTCTGCTGCCGGTAAATGTCATTTTCCCTTAAATTTCTGTAGTTTTCCGCCATCATATGATAGAGGTAGAATACGCTCAGATTCATGATGAGAGTGGAGACACAGATCAGCAGCGCCGTCACACCCTCTGACTTCCCACACAGTAAAAGGCATAAAATAAAAACGCTCGCTGCGGGAATCAGGATAAAAATACAGGTCTGTCTTCTGTCAAATGCGATCTCCCTGCTGTCTGCCGGGTAAGCGATATGACTGATGACTGTGACACAGATTAAGAGCAGAAGCGTCTGAATTGCCCGCTGGTGCGCTGTGAGCTTCTGTGCAAATGCAAGATAGACTGCAAGGGAGCACGCCATGTCGACGCTGAATATCACCAGCGATATCCAGACCCGTTTTTTCCATGTTTCCTGATAACAAATCGTAAGTCCAAGGATGCCCAGATAATTGACAATCTCGCTTAGAACCGATATGGCAAAAAGACTGTACAGGAACGTCGTCATCAGATAATAGACGATCCACCCGGCCTGTAATTTTTTCTCATCTGCATCCTCTGCGGGAAGAAACAGCTCCATCATTTTCCTGACCAGCAGCACCCGCAGAATATTTACGATCAGTCCTGATATTATATCATAATACATCATTTATTTCCGCTCTCCGATATTGTTTGATTTTGTCTCTTGTGCTCTTTCTGTAGGGCTTACTGATCGCGAGTAAAGTCCCGTCGGACATTTTCACGGAATCGTAGGAGTATTCGCTGACGTAGCGCTGATTGACGATGTATGACTGGTGTATCATCATAAAATCCGCGGGAAGCTCTTTGAAAATGCTTTTTAACTTTCCATAAAATTCTTCTTCCCCGTCGTTTGTCACGAGTCTGATTTTTTTGTCCATACTCATAAAATACCTGATATCCTTTGTCGGAATCCTGAATACGGAGCCGCCCTTCTGATACTCAAAACAGATCCTGAGGCTTTGCTTTTGCCGGATGCTTCTGACAAGGGCTTCCCTGATCTGCGCCTCTGATACAGGTTTAATCAAAAAGTCGAGCGGCTGAACCTGGAACAGCTGCATTGCATAACTTTGTCTGGCGGAGATGTATACGATATGGGTCTGTATATCGTCCATCTCGTTGCGAATGTATTTCCCTACCGATATGCCATTGCTCTGAACCAGTTCGATGTCCAGAAAAATCAAGTCCAGCTGCGTGCCGTTTCTCAGGTCATCCAGGATACGCTCACCGGAATACCACACTTCCACTTCTGCCTTTACGGACAATTCTTCTGCAATATGATAAATCTGCTCTTCCAATTCGGAACAAAATTCCTTTTCATCATCACAGATTCCAATCCTGTACATATATCATTTCCCCCTGCAATTACATGATTTGAACCATAATATATAAAGTCCTTTTTACCATATATCTTATAGACTAACCATGAAAAGTCAAGTCCGAAAGTGAAATCTTTGGACACGATCAAATGGTTTAAATAGGAAGGATAAATAATATGTTAATGACTTTTTTGATATATTGTAGTATGATATAGTTAATGAAAATATCCTGGTTTGGAGGTAAAGACTGATTTGTGGGTATATAAGTTACTTGAGGACGCAGGAATAAAATTAGATGCTCAAGGAAGCAATATTAAAGAAATAGATGATGCTTTGAAGACAGCTTCAAAAGCTGGAACCGGTAATCCGGGATATCCTGAGTATTGTGGTGTAGTTAAAGATTATGTGATAGTTATTGAAGATAAACCTGTAGTAGCAAATCATGTCAGGTATGATGAAAACGGTGTCGTTAGTAAGAAAGTAAAAGATATTCAGCAGTTTGCAGTGAATGGAGCAGTGTTTTATGCACAACATATTGCTCGGCTGACATCATACTGTAAAATTTTTGCGATAGCTGTTTCCGGGGATGAGAAAAGGCACAGAATATCACCGATTTATGTAGATGAAACAGAGTATTATCGAGAATTGGATGATGTCGAAGGCTTTATATCATTTAATGAGAGTAACATAGATGAATATTACATACATGAAGTTCTGAAAGAGGATACGGATGCAGAAAGAGAGACAGCGGAAATTTTAAAGGATGCTTCGCAATTGCATGATTATTTAAGGAATTATGGAAATATTAAGGACGAAGAAAAACCACTTATTGTTTCAGGAATATTATTGGCATTGCGAGAAGAAAAGTATGGGGGATTTAAGATTTCCGATTTGACAGGTGACAAAATAACAACTGATGGGGAAAAGATATATTTAGCGATAGACGCAAATTTAAAGAGGTCGAGCGTTTCACCAGAAGTAAAAAAGGATAAGATATTGCATCAGTTCAATATAATAAAAGAGAGCCCTAAGCTAAATGAAATAAATCCGAAACTTTCGAAAACACCACTCAAATTTTTTACAGAATTTTTAGACGATAAACTGTATCGGACATTTAAGTATATGAAATCGTCAGAAGATATTCTGGGACGGTTTTATGGCGAATTTATGAGTTATTCGGGTGGAAGTGGTCAGAGCCTTGGAATTATACTTACACCCAGACATATAACGGATTTGTTTTGCGAATTAGTAGAATTAAAACCAACAGATTATGTATTTGATCCTTGCTGTGGGACAGGTGGATTTCTTGTAGCTGCATTGCATCATATGATAGAACAGGCGGAAGATGAAAATCAGAAAAAAGATATCAGAAAAAAGCACCTACATGGAATCGAAATACGACCAGATATGTTTACAGTGGCTACCACCAATATGATTTTGCGTGGAGATGGAAGGAGCAATCTTGTTAACGATGATTTTTTGTTACAAAATGCCAGTAAATTGCAGTTGAAGCAATGTAATATTGGATTTATGAATCCACCATATTCACAGGGCAGTAAGAATGATCCGGATATGTATGAAATTGCATTTATTGAGCATCTGCTGGATTCCTTAGTAATTGAGGGTAAATGTGTTGTAATTGTGCCACAGTCGAGTGTCACAGGAAAAACCAAAGAAGAAAGATCCATTAGGAGAAATATTTTGAAGCATCATACATTAGAGGGAGTAATAACTTTAAATACAGATACTTTCTATGGTGTTGGTGTTAATCCTGTCATAGCTGTGTTTACGACAGGGATACCGCATGCGAAAAATAAAAAGTGCAAGTTTATTGATTTTAAAGATGATGGCTATAAAGTTGCTCCGCACATTGGGCTTGTGGAGACAGAGTCTGCAAAAGATATAAAGAATATAAAATAAAACCTCTTGAAAAGTGTGTATGGAAAGAATTTGCATTATCAGAATTAGCAGATATTACTTGTGGCATATATATCCATGATGCAGAACGTAAAGAGGGGAAGATACCTTATGTTTCCTCAACATCGCTAAATAATGGAATCGGCTACTTTGTAGATAATATGAACACAACTTATGATAACGACTGTATTGCTGTAAATCGCAATGGCTCAGTAGGTTATGCTTTTTATCATGGGTATAAGGCTTTATATTCCTATGACTGTAGGAAAGTCAAGCTGCATAAAAAAGTATCTCCTTACGTTTCTTTATTCATAACAAATCAAATAATGCAACAGAAAGCAAAATACGAATATGGATATAAGATGGGGAGTGTAAGACTTCGAAAACAAAAGATACTACTGCCAGTTGACTCAAATGCTCAAATAGATTATGAATATATGGAACAGTATATGAAAAATGTAGAGTTAAAAATATTAACAGGATATTTTCAAATTATGGAAGAGATTTGACTTGGGAAAAAGTGCTATCGTTAATTATGGTCAAAATAATTGCAATAAAATGAAAAGGGAATGCTTGCAAACTCGGCGAATGGCGATATATACTGTACATAATAACACCGAAATCAAATAAGAAAGGATGATAAAAATGATCTTTGAATTTACACAGGACTGCATTACTGGCATCGAAACGATAGATGAGGAACACCGAAATCTGTTTGCACTGCTTTCAAAGGCTTATACTCTGGCCTGTACGGATTATCACAGCGACTATTATCAGGAGCTGAAGAATATTCTTGAGGAGCTTGATGAATATGCGGAAACGCATTTTACCCATGAGGAAGAATATATGATGCAAATCCGCGACCCGGAGCTGATCCGCCAGCGCACGCAGCACGCATTTTTCCGCGATAAGATACGGGAATACGAATTTATCAACATTGACAACGAAGACGAACAGCAGCGCCTGCTCACCGAACTTGTGAAATTTCTGGCAAAGTGGCTGTACCGTCATATTCTGAGCAGCGATATCCTGATTGGAAAACTTCCCCCGCTCGAAGAGTGGATGGTGCGCGAAAATCCCTGCGAGTTTACTGACGAATATCTGACTGGCATCGATTTGGTTGATGCCGAGCACAAGGAACTTTTCCGCATTGTCGACAAGGCAAACCAGCTGGTCAAGAACTTTGACAATCTTTCTGGTTATGACAGCATTATTCAGATTTTAAACGAACTGAAGGAATATACAAAAGAACACTTCGCAGATGAAGAGGAGTATATGGAAGGGATTCATTATGAAGGTCTGAGTGCTCAGAAACGTGCGCATGAGGCGTTTGTCGACAAGCTCGAAAACATTAATCTCGACCAGATCGATGAAAACCCACAGGAATACCTGCAGGAACTATTGGAATTTCTGCTTGGCTGGCTCATCAACCATATCCTGTATACGGACAAAAAGATACCCTGCATGGCCTGATGCTCAGGTTTATGTTGGAGATCTTAAAAACATATTATACTGAAGAGCAAAAGGCGGAATTGGAATATCTCTGCTCAGGAGATACCGATTTATATTGCAGGAAAAAGAACCAAATAAGACAGGACGCCAGGAAAGCTATCGATTTATCGCAAATCAGTCCTGTTAAAAAATCGCAGTACAATCTGATATTAAACTATATCGGCAATCAATCCCTGCTGCACGAAATAGACTGTATTGAAAAAGAGTTTTTGCCCGTGCGAAAAAAAGTGTCTAAAAAGGAATATCAGGATCAGTTTCAGAAGCTGTTCAGACTGCGAAATCAGTTTGCAAAATCAGCAGGTTTTGCAAACTACTTGGAGTATCAGTATATGCTGCTGGGAATCGATGCAGAAATATTAGAGCAGATTTTAGAAACCAATCGAAAGCATCAGTATTCGGAGAAAAGTTTACTCAGGGAAAAAATTCAACAGTGGAAACACACCCCATGTTTCAAACCTGAGAATCAAATAGAACTGCTCAAAAAAGTTCTGGATCACTTTCATTTACAGATTAAGTGGGAAGAAGTACAGATTCATAATGAGAATCTGCCGCAGTTTTATATCGGTAACTGCATTTCCATAAATGTACCCGACGAATCACATGTTTTGATCAACCAGGTATCCGGGCTGTCCGGCTTCTCGATTCTGATGCATGAAATTGGTCACGCCTATTATTACAATAACATTCGACAGGATTCATTGCAATGGGCAAACAGACCATATAATGCGGTGATTGAGGAGTTTGTGGCGCTTGCCTTTGAAAACTTAGTATATTCGCCGCAGTTTCTCAGCACTTTTTTGGACAGTGATGAAGACCTGCTGCTGGACAAACTGAATTATCAGACGAATTACTTATGCTGCTGCGCTCTGTTCGAGAAAAATATTTATGGGAAAGACACGCCGGATTTTGATCAGGAGTGGGAAACGGCGTGCGACAGCTTTTCTGTTTCCAGGGATAAAGCGTGGAGAAGTCCGCATTTTTTCGTAAGTTATCCTGGTTTTTTTGCTGTTGATGTCATAGCAGGCTGCCTGGTCAAAATGTTTTATAAGCAGATTGGAATTAATGATACGGTGATGAACAATTATCTGCAAAAGCAGATTTGCGCGCCAGGGTTTCAGTTGGACTTTTATCGTGTCATAAGCCAACTTGGAATCGGACTGCGGTAAAATTTCCGATTATCAATCTTAGTCTTTCCCCAAAGGAGGATTTTATGAACATAGAAATGGATACAACGCTTGAGACAGTCAGACAGATCATTGAGAGCAATTTTGACTGTGGCGCTGAGGAAATAAGAAAATTTGAAACGGTTACGAATAATTGTCGAAGGACATTTGAGAGTAACCGCCTTTGCTTTGGTTCCCGAATATTTCAATAATATTGAATGTTTCGTTGGAAAATGCAGCAGGGATGATTTGAACAACTGGATTTAGCAATACAAGTGACGGGGCTATGCGACGTGAATAACGTCTGTAGCTCCGCTTTTCTTTACAATACCATACAAAGCATAGGAGTCCATTATTTCGTATTTTAACGGCGTATTGACGTTGACATGCGCAAAACGGTATGCTAAACTCTTAAGTTTGACACCAAAATCAATGGGAAGCCTTTAAAATCAAGGTTTCCCATG
>CAMWXE010000085.1 GCA_947178145.1 uncultured Lachnospiraceae bacterium
TGATTGCCCTGAATAAACTTGGTGGCTTTGCTGCTTTGGGCAGAATACTGCCTTGAATATACTTAGTGGCTTTGCTACTTTGAATAAACTTGATGCTTCTGCTACTTTAAATAGCCTGCGGCTCTTGGACAGGTATACTATACATGTAACACTTTAAACAACTTGATACTTCTTGCAGGCATGATATTTGCGTAACAACCTAAGCTACTTGAGCTACTTTTAATAACTTGAAACCACCGATAACTTATACTGAATACTACTATTTTGTATTCACTTATGACGATGTATATCAAATTTTAACTTAGTAACAAAATTATCTGCTTTTCAGTTATGCTGTCTTATATGCGTAATTAATATAATGACTTATTCTGCTATTCTATTATACAAAAAGAGAACCTCACTGCCGCCAGTGAAGCCCTCTCCATAACATTTTATCTGTAATGTTTTCTTCTGCCTGCCCATGCTGCCGCAATAACTGCTGAAACACTCTGCCTCTCATGATGATTCCTTCTCCATATGTTTATGGACAAACTCCTCCAAAGAGGACTCACTATAGAACCGATGTCCGCTTGGATATACCTCATCAGGATAGAGGATACCCTTCGTCTCATAGTTTCTCAATGTCTGCTGGCTGCATCCGAGAAACCTCGATGCCTCGCCAACCTTCAGTAACTTATCACCCATATGCCTGAACTCCTTTCCGTAAAAACAATAGATTTATTTAATACAGAAGATTTATTCGGATATGGAGTTTTTTGAAAAGGTCTGATAAAAGCATAAAACAGATAGTTTCCAGAAATGAATATGAAAGATTATTAACAGAGAATGGGATAGAACGGAGTGGAGTACCCCTGTGACTGCGCAGAAGCGAACGTGTGCGATTTTACAAAGAAAGTGGATATGGATACCCCTGCGGCAATTCACCACAGTGTCGGGGAAAATGCCGCAAAGGTATTAAAACCAATAAAAGCATCTGCCACCTATATAACTGGCAAATGCTCCTATCTCTTACAAAGACCATCTAGATATGCAGTTAATAACTCTTTGTCCTTTACTGACAGCACCCGATATGAATTGATAATGTCCTGCTCCGCATCCGACAGACCTTCAATCCTGATCGGGTTCTTATCATATTCGAAAAACGTACTCAGGCTGATTCCAAAACCCTTACAGATTCTGTCAAGAGTCGGTATTGACGGCACTGTCTTTCGGTTAAAGATATTACTCAGGCTCCCATATGGAATATCTGCCTCCTTTGCAAGCCTGTACAGGCTCCAGTGCTTATACTCCAAAAAGTACCTTATCCTGCTGATTACATCTTCTTCCACCAAATGTATCTCTCCTTCCTTATATTTAAATATTGTAATTTAATTGAGTTACAAACAATAGTCTATAATTTGAATTGTAGTTTACAAATATATGTCAACTGAATTATAATATTATGAGAGATAAATCAAAAAATAAATACCCCTGAGTGATACAGCATCAGTGTAGAGAGATAAAACGAAATCAAAAAGAGGTATGCCTTAACTTGGCTACCCCTTTTTTAAATACCAATATAATCCTAACTTATCACTGCCCAATCAAACATTCCTTCCCCTTAAAAGCAAAACCATACTTTCTGATATTCTCTGGAGCAAAACCATCTGCAACAAGTTTTGCCTCATACAGTTTTTCTTCAATCTGATTCAGGGCATTTGCAACTGTCTGGGCAAGGTCTTTTTCTTTCATGGGCTTATGCACCTTAAACTCTATGATATAGGCACAGTCCTTCTCTCTGTCTTTTGGAACAAGCATGATATCATAACGCCCAAAACCGCTCTCCCTGTTTGATGTAATCTCAAATCTTCCGTCAAGCTCCACCATCAATCCCAACACAAACCCATGATAAAACCGCTCGGGCGCATCTTTCAAGGATGCACTTTTAGCTGTATCAAAACTTGAAAAACTCAGCAGTGCAATTTCATTCATGAACTCATTCATCGCGTCCACATCATTTACTAAAAGCGCCTTGATGAAATCATTGTATGCGGTTTCATTTTCACCGCCAAACCAGCCTTTCACCATATTTTCAAACATGCTTGCCACTTCCATGTTTGTAAGTGCCAGCGTATATACCTTCCTTTTACGCTCTCCAACTCGCTCAAGCTTTACAACCTTTAAGTACCCCGTTGCAAGCAGCAAGCTCCAGACTGCGCCTGTACTTCCATCTAGCTGACTGAATACAATCTGCTCATTTAATTCTGTAGTCAATGTCCTACCTGCAAGCAAGTCCTCCATTGCACTTTTGACTGCTACATTTCCCTGCCGTATCAGGGAATTTACAAGCCCGTTTCCGCTTGTATCTGCCCAATAGGTATCATACTCTCCACCTCTATAAATAAATGATGCAATCGACCAAGGATTATAAATATCCGAATAAGAACCAAATGTAAAACCGTCATACCATGCCTTTACACCCTGTTTTTCCTCACCAAGCCCCGTATCATCAAGCGCCTTGAATACCTCCTTCTCCGTAAACCCAAACGCTGTGGCATATTGACTGGAAGTCGTGGTTATTACCATAAGATTATTCAGGTCTGAAAAGATACTTTCTTTGGAAATCCTTGTGATCCCTGTAATCAAGCCACGCTTAAGATAAGGGTTTGTCTTGAATGTGCTGTTAAAAAAGCCCCTGAAAAATCCGACTGCTTCATCCCAGTACCCCGAAAGCCAAGCTTCCTGCATTGGCGTATCATACTCATCAAGAATAATAATGACATCCTTACCATAAAAACGCTGCATGAAATTCGCCATTGAATGGACTGCACCCGTCGCTACTTTATCTTCCATGCCTGCCTTAACATTTTTAAAATATTCCTTCTCATTTTCATTTAATAGATTTCCGTCAAGCAGATAGTCATTCTGCGCATACAGACTGGCAATAACTTCTGTAATCTTATATTTCATGTCGGAACAGCATGCCGTTTTAATATTGGCAAAGCTTAGAAAAATTACAGGATATGTCCCCTGCAACTGTCTGAATTTTTCCTCACTCCAAATAGAAAGTCCTTCAAACAAATCACCTCTGTCTGCGTACCGACAGGAGAAAAAGCACTCAAGCATACTCATGTTAAGCGTCTTCCCGAATCTGCGCGGACGTGTAATCAGCATAACATCTGTACCACTATCCCACCACTCCCTGATAAAATCTGTCTTATCAATATAAAAAGCATTCTGTTCCCTGATTCTGTCAAACCGCTGTACCCCTACATTTACCAAAACTTTACTTTCCATAATTTCCCCCCCCAATAAACAAAATCAACCTACTAACAGTATACACGACATACCGCTTTTTCACAATAGAAAAGTACCAGTAAGCACGAACGCGCGCGTGCCCCTGTGTGCGATTTTCAGGCGGAGGTGGAAACAGTGCCCACCCGAACGAGAAAAAGAGTTGTGTGCGCCACGTGTGAAGCCGTAGGGCAAGGCGTGATAAGCGTACCCCTGTAGAAACGAAAAAGGGCTTGTAAAAACCCTTTTTTCACTGACTCATTCACTCAGGAACAAGTCTACACTGTTTGTTGCGTGATTCTCTGAAGCATTCGTGTAAGGAATCTCCTAATTTGGCATCTTCCATAGTCTATTCCACGAAATCTTCAAGTGTTCGGAAAGTATATCCCATTTCCTCCCATCTCGTTAACAGTTCGTCAAGAATCTCACTGTTTGTCTTAGAAGTGCTATGCAAAAGAACGATGGCTCCTGAATGAATCCGTCCGACAAGCTTTTTAAAGGCTTCCTCCTTTGTCGGTTGTTTATCCTGATACCAGTCCACGTAGGCAAGACTCCAGAAAAAAGTGTGATAACCCATCTTATTTGCCATTGCCAAATTATTTGTATTGTATCTTCCCTGTGGGGGACGATAGAAATGAGCAAGTTCTGTGCCAGTGATTTCCTTGAATTTGTCTTCAACATCACGCATCTCTTTTTCAAAGGATTCTTTGGAGGAGATCGATGACATATCCAAATTGTGATATGTGTGGTTTCCCACAAAATGCCCATCTTCAACCATCTGTTTGACAAGTTCGGGCGCAGATTCCAGATAATTTCCTGTCACGAAAAAAGCAGCCGAAACATTGTGCTTATTTAATGCATCTAATATTAGTTGTGTGTTTCCGTTTTCGTATTCTGTATCAAAGGTTAGGTAAATCACTTTTTCTGCATCGCTACCTACATAATAAGCATCATACTTTCTCAATTCATCTACAGAAACATTTCCTGTAGGCTGTGCTCCCTCCTGCCCAGAGCCAAGTCCCCAGTTTTCAGAGGACGTGCCCATGCTGTCAGAAGCCGCTGACTTGTCTTTGACACAGATGACTTCTCTACCTACTATAACCAAAAGAACAATTCCCACAACAGCCCCAATTATCTTCCAGTATGTTTTTTTCTCTTTATTCCTGCCTACTTTTTGCTTTCCTGCAGTCTCTTTAACTATCTTTGTTCCACATTTCGGACAAAATTGCATCCCTTCTTCTATTTTTGCACCACAACTTATACAAAACATTTATGTTAATCTCCTTTTTGTATATTACCAATAAATCCTGTCTATAATTTTATACTATGCACTGAACAGAAACCCAAGCCTTCTTCATATATACTTCCACAACTTGAATAAACATATTGTGTCACTCATCTAACACAGTAATAATAATATTTTCTGGCGCAATATCTGTTTTCCTCTGTACTATATCTATAATTTGCGCTGTTTGCGCCTCTGTCAGACTTGCTGTTTCTATCATAACATCTGCGCTATCACCGCTTATACTAACCACTGTGTTTGTGAATCCTTTTGCCTCCAAAAGCATTTGAGCATCAGACTCCTTCTGAGCTGTTTCAGTGAGCACTATCATACTATTCACAGCTTCTCTTTTTGCCTCTTCTGTCAATTCATCATTCTGAATAATCTCCAGAAGTGCTTCCTTATTCTGCGCTCTCGTCTGCTCCTTTAACAGCTTTGCACCCGCTAAGGTTGACACACCGGAAGCGCTGGTAAACACTGCCTCGCCCGGAATCTCCTGCTCTATCACTGTGGCGCCTGCCTCATCGGTGTTTGACGCAAGGGTTCCGTCCGCCGCATCATCCGACGCCTGTAGTTCGGTCCCCGCAGCAGTCAGTGCGCTGTCTGGCGTGGTGTCCATGCCGCTGTTTAAATAATTTTCTGTAATCATTGTGTCGTCGGAGTCCAGACTCGCGATGTCTGTGTCAGCTCCTGCTGCAGACGCATAATCTTTGATGGTTCCATCGGTATCTTCCCTAAGCGATATGGCATACATATCTTCGTCAGAGATTCTATAAGCAAGTTCATTGCCGTTTTTGTCCACAGAGATAAAATCCTCTTCTCCAATCTTGGTACCAATAAACATCAGAGAACATGCAACTACTATAACTATTACTGCTATCCCTGCTATCATCTTAATTTTCATTGAATTGTGTGTATGGAATACCCCTGAATTGCTTGCAACACTCTGACTGCCTGTATTATTTGTAACCAGTTTTTCGCCACAATTCGTACAGAATGCATTATTATCCTCATTTTCCGCACCACATTTTGTACAAAACACTTTTCTTTACCTCCTCATACTTTTTCATAACATAAAAGTATCTCTAAGCCCTTAAAGACCTGAACTTAGAGATACTCTCTTTTATTTTCAGGAAATACCAAAACCTGTATTCCTAATATGTCGTATATGTGACAATATACTTATCTTCTAGTAACTGATTCAAAGCGTCTGCAAAAGACCTTATTTCCAAATCGTTAATGGTTCTGTAATAGTCCTCCGGTCTGCTAAAACCAAAATTCAGATAAAAGCTATCTTCATCAATCAGATAATCATTTTCATTAATATCAGGAGCACAACCATAATTCTTTTCGATAAAATCATCCACAATCTTTTGGTATTTGGCTTTTTCTTCATCCTCCCACACAATATCCTCTGTTTCATAATCGATATTTGTTAGGATTTCTTCCAGTAACCCCTGTGCTTCTTCATCCATTGATACCTCAAAGAAAAAAGCAATACCATCCATATATACAGGTTTTGTCGCACTCCTCAATACCTCTTTGATCGAGGCTTTCACCTCCTGCTGCACTTCAGGCGGAATTTCATTGTTTCCTTCATTCTCATTAGATGTTTTTCGCTTCTCCAAATACGCTAAGAATTTATCTCCGATTTTTTGACCGCTTGTAATTAAAAACTCGGCGCATTTTTTCAATGTTCTCTTCTGTCAGTCCCTTTGCCAAAACAGGAATAATGGCGCTCATTAGTTCTCCAACCAAAACATACCACCCTCTTTTCATCTTATACTCTATGTTGGATTAGTCAGTTTGCCGCACATCACTGACACTGCAGTTAAGGAATTTTCATATACAGTATTACAATATCATGATTAAAGCGTCAAAAGGGGTAATCAAGGAAAATGACCACAATATATAGAATATGTACCTCTGTCCAAATCACTATATATTGTACCATTCTTTTGAAAAATACCCTTTTGACGGGCTAATCATATCATGTGAATGTGCCAAAACTTTACTGTTAATTATATGAGTACTCCCTGATTGTCTTTGTATCTTGCCTAGAACGCAACCCACTACCGTCACAACGCTCAATCTCTATCTCTCTTACCAACTTTCCTGATGCATCATACTCATGGGTACAAGAAGATAGACTAGACATATACAAGTTATTCTCTAATATCTTTATTAACCTTCCCTGCTCATCATAAGTATACTCAATTACTTTTATTTCTTCACCACTTTTATCAAACTTTAAATTACGAGTTATTATTCTTTCCTGCTCATTATAAGCAAAAATATCTTCTGTAGTATTTAGACCTATTGTTTCAATTATTTGAATCAGACGTCCTCGGTCATCATAATTCAATCTAATCTCTCTCCCATCATGTTTTAATTGGATTATTTGTCCTTGTTCATTATAAACACAATTCAAATATTTACCCCATCCTAGATCATTACATGCCACTATCCTGCCATCTGTATCAATAACGCTATAATTATGCAAATTTGCATTTATTAGATTTCCATAAGCATCATACTCAAATTTAGATGTACCTACAGTTGGATCTCCTTCCTTAGTCCGTGGCTGAAGATAATCATAATGTGCCCCTGAGCTTGATACAGGACGACTGTCTGTAAGCATAAAATCTGGTAATAAACCAGCATAAACTAAAGCCTGCGTCGGGGTTGTTTTTGCCGTCAGTGGGTCTTTGGATTGTATCGAGGGCACTATCGGATTTTGGTCAGTCTGTACCGTGGTCGGAGCGCAAGCCAGCCGTCCCTCTGCCTTTCCAAATGTCACATAATGGTTATACAGGGAATCCCTGTCTGCACCTACCGCATTCGCCACATCGGGATATGTCTGAGCATAATAATCCGCATCAAATATCGTTCCATCTGGCATTGTTTCAGGTGCCGCCTTAACCGCTGATACAGGCGTTACCGCCATTGTGACAGCTAATGCCGCTGCCATGAAACCTTTTAAAAACTTCTTTACTTTCATTTTGACCTCCTAATATCTTGCTGGGATTACAAGAACCTGTCCCCTATAAATAACATAATCACTCTTTATGGCAGGATTCGCCTTGTAAATCTCCTTCCATGCCTTCCTATCGCCATATACCTTTTCGGCAATCTTGCAGAGATTATCATTTGCTTCTACTGTATATGTACCCTGTGATACGGCTGTACTATCTGGCTGTGCCGTTATCTGTGCCTGTGCTGCTGCATCTGCTGCCTGCTGTGCTTGAGCTGCTGCCTGTGCTGCTGCATCTGCTGCCTGTGCGTCTGCTGCTGCCTGTGCATCTGTTGCCTGCTGTGCTGCCTGTGCGTTGGCTGTATCAAGCTGAACAATTGCATTGTCCATTGCAAGGGCATCTGCTACGGGAATCTGGACAGCGGTTGCTCCGTTTAACGCAAATACCTCAGGAATTGCTGTCAGATCATAAACATCTCTATCAAACCAACTTTTATTTTCCATAGCATAAATTGCATCAAATCCAGAAATGTCACTATGATAAATCTCAGCGAAGAGAATATATGGTCTGCCCTCATATCCTCTTCCAGTTCCGCCTAAAATTTCTCCATTTTTATTAATTTCAGTATCGTCCCATTCTGTCAAATATAAAATATTATAAGAATCAGGTGCGATTTCATCGGAATAGTAGTGACACTCCCATGCACTACTTCCAGCCTGAGAGTGAACTGTTGTGCCTTCGGGCAAACAATATAATATAATAGGAATACTCGTCCACCCTGTTACCACAAACGCCGCAACTGGCTCCTGTGAAAACGTATACGTAGACTGTCCGCTTGTTACCGTTACCTCTGCCGCCTTAACCGACGATACAGGCGTTACCGCCATTGTGACAGCTAATGCTGCTGCTATGAATCCTTTTAAAAACTTCTTTACTTTCATTTTAACCTCCTAGAAAATATTATTTTTAATTGCCCGTACCTCCTGCCTGCTGGCATCTTTCCCTCCTATCCTGACCTTTTTCAGATATATCTGCGTCCAGCAGAAGTACCCCTATGCTGCCATAATTGGCATCATTCTCCAATATTATAATTCAAATGAATCATAATTTCAATACATAATTCAACTTTTATTTACAAAAAACTATCTTGTATAGAAAAAACCACCCTGCCATTGACAGAGTGATTTCATCCATTAATGCACCAGTCTGAACTGGTCTACCCCTATTATGAGTGACAGGGAACCGCCTGAAGCCCAAGAACCATGTATATTACCTGCATCATCAACCATATCAACCGTAAAGATGTCACCTGCAAGCTTTGGCGTGTATGGATCACTCATATCACTCAGCAATTCCAGCTTACTGCCTTTTGGATACTGTTTCCGATACTGCTCAATGTCTGTCATATCACCGCTCCCCCTCATACTCTGGCAGGATATCTGCATTTATCATGGTATAGATAATGTTATCACCAGCAGTGTCCACAGACATTAAAGGTATCAGCTTTTTCTCAACCACAGCAATGTCACTCTCCAAGATGGATTCAAAATTGCCATCAGAATCATGTCTCAGACAAAGGATATTGCCGCATATGAAATCGGAAACTCCGCCATTATCACCGATACAGGCGCGATTCGTGGGCAGATTATGCATCTTTCCTTCATCATTAATGACCAAATCTATCTCATCATTCAGACTGACCACATCAATATAACCGCCTACATATTCCTGAAGATACTTCAGCTCATCCTCAAAATCTGCCATATATCCCTTAAACTGCATCCCTTCATCGCTGACTCGCAGAAAATATCCCTTTATTATCCTGTCACCCATCTGCGTCTCTCTCCTCCTGCACCCCGTCTGAGTCTACCCCTGAATCTGGCTGGAGTACTCCGTCAGAATTTTCAGTGTTTTCCTCACTTTGGACATCAGAACTTAACTCTCCTGATTTATCTCCGCATTTTCATCAGAATCTGGCTCACCAGAATCTTCCTCTGCTGGCTCTGTTTCAAAACCTGACTCACCTGAATCTTCTCCTGCTGGCTCTGTCCCTGAATCTGATTCGCCAGATGCATCTTCCGCTGTTTCTGATATGAAACCTATGTCCCCTAAACTCCTGTCTGATGCTTCAGACACAGAACCTGACTCCCCGAAACTTATTCCTTCCGATTCTGGATCAGGAATCAGCCCATCAGAACCACTGCCTGCCATTCCAGATACGGGTTTTGCTCCGCCCACCAAATCATCTACAGCCCTGCCTTCGAGATACAATGGTATCTCTCTGGCAAACGGCTTATCCTCCTCTGACGGCTTCATCCTGTAATAGCTGCACATTGCAAGATACATTACTCTCAGACGCTGCTGACCATCCAGTATCTGATACGTAAAAATATCCTTTCCCTTCGGGTCGGTGCCTGACTTGTCTTTCAACAGGACAATCGGCGGTATATAGGAGTCTGAAAGCATGCTCCACACAAGCATCGACTTTGTGATGGCATTCCACATACCGCTGTGACGCTGGAACGGCAGACTGCATTTCAGTATTTCATTTGGTGAGTTCCACCACTTTTTTAATGTATTTATACCTATTGGCAGACTAGACCTGTTCATGTAAATCTCCTCCCCTCAAAAGAGGGGCTGTCATGGTAACAGCCCCCACTGCCTTATCAGTCCTGAAATGGGTCATCCTCTTCGTCAGCACAGCCAATCTCTTCGCCCTCAGATGGTGAATTAAATGCGCCTGCTCCAAAAGTCGGGTTGTTAAAGCTGAAATTGCCAAATGGGTCGCTATTCAGTCCTGCACTTAACATTATGATTCCACCTTCGCTCGTATACGGTGGGTATTCACTGCCAATCTTGAGGTCTTCGAATCTTGTAATCTTTTGGTACTCACTAAGCTCGCTAAAGTTATAGTACCCCTTTTCACTGACCTGTCTGATAATCTCCTGCACCTTTTCATTTGGAAGATTGCCTACAATGATATTATTATTGCAAGTTCCAATGCCAAAGCCCTGCTCTGATCTTGCGGAAATACATATCCCGTTTGCCTCTTGCTTCATGTCGCTGGCATACTCGATAAGCCTACGACGTTTTCCATTAAAGTTAAAAATTTTCTCCACAACTGGCTTCACGTATTCAACTGAAACAACTGTGCCACTAGGCAGTACAACCCTCATGTTACTCATATAAAAAATCCTCCTTTTTCCTCTGAACCCCTTGTTTTACTGGTTTTCAGGCGTTTTGTTTTTCGCGTGTCCTATTCATCACTCTGAATCAACAAAAAGTCAATAGAAAATTTCAAAATTTAAAAAAAATTGAAAAAAGCTATTGGAACAGACCAAAAGTCCCAATGGCTTTCAATGATTCATGCAGTTTTTATTCAGAATTATTCCTACAGCTTTTGCACCAGTGTGTATAATACTTTTTCAAAAGCAGTACCTCTAAAACCAGCATCAGGATAAAAAGAATCAGTATCATCAGCTTCATAACTGCACTGTCAGTTTCCTGACTGTTTCTGCATTTTCAAAACAATCCCCCAGCACGACATTGATTTTTTTAATTTTTTTCCTCACTCTGCTACCCCTGTAACACGTAAAAAAATTAAGCATGGAAAAACTGTTCCATGTACACACAAAAAAAGAGCAGCATTGGCTACCCCTGTAAGCACTTGTTATTTAATATCCTCTTTTCCGTCAAGATATTTGCAAAAAGCACGCAAGTCCTTCATACCCTGAAGATAACTCAGTTTTTCTATGTAATACGCTGTATTGTTGACTGCATGGAAATACTCGTCCAGCTTTTTCAATGACTCACCTTCAAGTTTTTCCTTCAGCCAGTCAAACAATCTTTCCTCTTCTGCAATTGACTGACTGTATTCCTCATTCTTGGCAAGAATTTCAGTAATTCTGTCCATCATGGCTGTTTCCATCTGTTTCTCTATTTCTTTATTATTCATTTAGCACTACCACCTCTCATATTTAAACAAATTACACTCAAAATATTAAGTATAGTCAACACATTAACTATGCTATCTTAGACAGGGGGCGATAACTTGATTTCATATGAACCTTTCTACCAGACGCTGTTAAAGAAAAATATGACAATTTATCACTTGATATACAAAGAGGGCATGTCTGCCAATACATTCCAGCGTATGAAAAATGGAAAAGCCATCACAACACAGACTCTTGATACGCTGTGCTATATACTGGACTGCGAAGTCGAGGATATCATCAGACATGACAAGACACAGTAATGTGACATCAATCTTCTTCCCTGTACTCAATGCATTTCAAAAAAGCCAACAGGTCTATCATGCCCTGCTTATAACTCAGACTTTCCACTGTCGCCTGCGTAGCAGATGCGGTTATAAGATACCCCTCAAACAGTTTCTGCTGATCATCAGACTTGCTTTCTTTGAGCTTTGTATACAACTTTTCTTCCTCTAACGTATACTCCCTAAATTTACTGCTTTGCTTTAAGGCTTCGCTTCGTCTTTCAGAAAATACCACCTCTAATTGTTCAAAAATATCCATCTCTACCCCTCCTGCTGTCATAGTATAGGATAGAACCATGCTACTTGCAAGTCCTATTTTTTGCTGGGATTTTTCCGAAAAAAAGCAGGCTATCATGGATGACGGTACTGTACCCGACATATTTACTGCCTCTAGATTTTCTCCCCCTGAGCCTGTGGGCACATACACAACACTGTCCTCCACTGCCTTTTCATAAGAATGCTCCAGATGACTATTATATACCCTGTCACCTGTAAACAAAGCACAACTGGCTATGATAAGGAACTGTAGGAAAATAACTGACGCATCTTGACTTGTCTATTTCTCCGATAGCACAGCACAAAAAGCCTCGCCGTAGCCCACTACGCCTACGTTTTTTGTACTGCACTCTCGAAGAAATATCCTGCGCAATCTGCATCAGTTATTTTTCTACAGTTCCTAAGTGCAGCACCTATACATGTTAAAATTCAGTATGACACTTTTATCACTACCTTTAAAATATCCCTGTGAATTTTAATATTTCCTTAACCATGCAGAAAACTATTCAGGAAAAATCTGTTCATAACTGTATCCGCTGCCTAAAATGATTTTCAAAAGGTCTGCCGCTATCGGATATTCATCACACAGATTCTTTACCAGTTCTATCAATTCAGGGATACCCCTGAGTGCCTGCCGTACTGCTAACTTGGAATCGCATTTTGCATTGACCAGAAAATAATTCTGCATTTCATTAAACCTTTATACAAATCTTCCCCTTAAAAGGCAGGAGCTGTTAGAGTGTATATCCCCCGAAATCAGGGCTGTCAGAGTGTATATCCCCATAATCTGGGGCTATTAGTGTTTCGATTTCGAACTGCAAAAAAGACGGCTCTTATTTTTGCAATAAAAACCGTCTTTTTCATCTGTTATTTTTCAGTTATCTTTTTCAGGGATGCCCTAAAATCAAGGCTTTCAGCCCTCCTGATTTAAGCGGCTTAAGCGGATAGCCTGGTCGGCGGCAATACATGCGTCAATAATCTCCTGGATATCCCCGTTCATCACCTTGTCAAGCTTATATATGGTAAGGTTAATGCGGTGGTCTGTCACGCGTCCCTGCGGGAAGTTATAAGTCCGGATCTTCTCCGAACGGTCGCCCGTTCCAATCTGACTCCTGCGCATCTCCGCCTCCGCGTCGTGGCGCTGCTGCTGCTCGATGTCATACAGCTTTGCCTTCAACAGTGCAAACGCCTTTGCCTTGTTCTGCAGCTGCGACTTCTCTGTCTGGCTGTACACGACAATTCCGGTCGGATAGTGTGTCAGGCGCACTGCGGAGTCCGTCGTATTGACACACTGTCCGCCGTTTCCAGACGCCCGCATGACGTCAATACGGATATCCTTGTCCTCGATCACGATATCTATATCATCATCTACCTCCGGCATCACCGCCACACTGATTGTGGAAGTATGGATACGCCCGCCGGACTCTGTCTCCGGCACGCGCTGTACGCGGTGCACGCCGGACTCATACTTCATCACAGAATAAGCGCCCTGTCCCGAAATCATAAAAGTGACACTCTTCATGCCGCCGATACCGATCTCCTCACACTCTGCAAGCTCGACTTTCCAGCGTCTGCCCTCCGCATAGTGAACATACATTCTGTAGATTTCCGCTGCAAACAGTGCTGCCTCGTCACCGCCCGCGCCTGCACGGATTTCCACAATAACGTTCTTGTCATCATTCGGGTCTTTGGGGAGAAGCAGAATCTTTATCTCTGTCTCAAGCTCTTCGATGCGCTTCTTGGCATCATTCAGCTCTTCCTTGAGCATCTCCCGCATTTCCTCGTCGCTCTCTGAGTCAAGCAGCGTCAGCGAGTCCTCTACTGTCTCATTACATTTTTTATACTCCTTGTACGCCTCAACAAGCGGTGTCAGGTCACTCTGCTCTTTCATCAGCGCCCGAAAGCGCTTCTGGTCCTCTGTAACCGTCGGCTCGTTGAGTTCGTTTAAGATTTCCTCAAAACGATGAAGCAAATCTTCCAATTTATCAAACATCTTAAAACCTCCTACCTATAAAACCTTTTTCAATTTCAGCTATTCCTTTACTCCGCGGGCAACTCTGTCGAGCCCCGCATAATCCTTAAAAACTTCAATCTGAATAAATCCCGCAGCCTGCATGAGAGACACAACTGCATCCCCCTGATCACAGCCGATTTCAAAAAACAGATATGCTCC
Source organism: uncultured Lachnospiraceae bacterium (assembly GCA_947178145.1). Lineage (GTDB taxonomy): Bacteria > Bacillota > Clostridia > Lachnospirales > Lachnospiraceae > COE1. Next base: position 14,259 of record CAMWXE010000085.1, read on the forward strand.
TTTTCTCATATAATTGGGCGCCTCTGCTACAATCCTTCTATAAAAATGCAATCCGTCCTTCCCACCGTCAAGCGCACAAAGCGGCTCATGTCCGCGCACCTCTGGCATCAGTGTATCTATCACTGCCGTCTCAATGTATGGCGGATTGGACACAATGATATCAAACATCCTGTCCAGCTCAAAATCTTCCGGATTCATACTTCCTGATGCAAATATTTCAAGCGGCGAAAATAAATCCCCTTCAAGAAATGCGGCATCAAGCTGCAGCCGCTCAGCGTTTTCCCGCGCCACTTTTAATGCCTCGCCCGAAAGATCAACGCCGACGCCTTCACACGCATTGCTATACTGCAGCAGACTCAGCAAAATACAGCCCGACCCTGTACACATATCCAGAATCCGCATCCCGTCACGCAGATGGCGCATTGCCTCTTCGACAAGAATCTCCGTATCCTGCCGTGGTATCAGTGTATGTTCATTTACCCGAAAAGAAAGCCCCATAAACTCCTGTTCGCCCGTAATATACTGCAGCGGAATGCGCGATGCTCTTTTCCCAATCACTGTCTGATAAAAGGCTTCTTCAAGATCGCTCCGCTCGCGGTCAGCGTGGACAATCAGTTCGTTCCTGTCTGTACGGCAGATATATTCAAGCAAAAGCCGCGCGTCCAGCGCAGCCTCTGCAATCCCCGCCTCCTGCAGCTTTAACTTCCCATATTCATATAATTCCCTGTACGTCATAAATCGTCAACATCATACCCAAAAGTTTCCTGCAGGTATGCCCTCCAGTCAAACACTGCCTCCACAGAAGCGATAGCAACCTTTACCATATCCTCGTCCGGCTCCTTTGTCGTCAGCCGCTGCATCCACATTCCCGGTGCTGATATCACGCGGACAAAAATGTTATCACTCCGCCCGGCAAGCCGAATCATCTCATAGGATATCCCTGCAATCACTGGTACGAGAAGCAGTCTCAAAACGAGTTTCAGCGCCATATTATCAACCCGTATAAAAAAGAAGACAATCACACTCACAAGCACAACAAACAATAGAAAGCTGGTTCCACAGCGCTTGTGCTGTCTGGAGCTCCTCATGACATCTTTTACCGTGAGCGGCCTCCCTCTCTCGATACAATTGATGCATTTGTGCTCCGCCCCATGATACATGTACAGTCGTTTGATGTCCCTCATCAGTGATATCGCAACGATATATCCCACAAAGATAAGAATGCGCAAAATCCCTTCCAATATGGCCACAAGACTAGCATTGCGAATATACTTCCCCAATAAATCCGATATCCAAAAGGGCAGAAGCATGAAAAGTGCCACTGCTATAACAACCGATATCACCACTGTGACCCCCATCATAATATCATCGGCCCTGCCTCCTGACTTTTCGGTCTTCTCCTCCTGTGCGTCCTCCTCGTCCTCGTAAAAGGAAGCCGAGTGCATCGTCACTCTCATGCCGAGCACAAGGGAATCTATGAAAGCGAACGTCCCCCGAATCAACGGAAGCTTTGCAAATCCTTTGTCCCCGCATATTCCTTTATATTCTTCAACCTGCACATCAATCTCTCCGTCGGGCTTTCGCACTGCTACGGCGTATTTCGTCCTGTTCTTCATCATTACGCCCTCTAATACAGCCTGTCCGCCTATTCCGGAGTACTGTGTCTGTCTCCTCCTCGCCATTTGCCTTACCTCTTTAATGATATAGTAAAACGAAAGGTTGAGATATTCTTTACCTCAACCTTTTTTCGCTACTTATTTGCTTTCTACGCCGTACTTCTTATTGAACTTATCAATACGTCCACGCGCTGCTGCAGTCTTCTGCTGTCCTGTGTAGAATGAATGGCATTTTGAACAAACTTCCACGTGGATCTCAGGCTTTGTAGAACCTGTCACGAATGTGTTACCACAGTTGCAGGTAACGGTTGCCTGGTAGTAATTTGGATGGATTCCTTCTCTCATTGCTTTCACCTCTCTATAGATAAATCGATTTTCTTTTCTAATATTTGTCTTCACAAACAGCTTTTTAAGTATATCATAGCTTTTTGTTATGCGCAAGCACTTTTTCACTGAAATTCTGCCAATTTTCTCAGTATCTTTTGTACAAGACTATATAAATTTCACTTTTTTCACTGTTTCCACAAATTCCATGTTGTTTTTTGTGCGGTAAAACATATCTAGTATCTTATCGACCGCCTCATCCGCTTTCAATCCATTCAGCGCCTTCCGCATCACATTGATTGCCTCGAGTTCATCCGGCGTCAGAAGCAAATCCTCACGTCTTGTACCGGACTTTGGAATGTCGATTGCCGGGAATACCCGCTTCTCGGAGAGCTTTCTGTCGAGCACCATCTCCATGTTGCCAGTTCCCTTGAACTCCTCATACACCACATCATCCATCTTGGATCCTGTCTCGACAAGCGCTGTTGCAAGGATTGTAAGACTTCCTCCCTCACGCATATTTCTCGCTGCTCCAAAAAACCGCTTTGGCATGTGCAGCGCTGCTGGATCCAATCCGCCTGACAGCGTACGGCCACTTGGCGGAACAGTGAGATTGTAGGCGCGCGTCAGTCTGGTGATGCTGTCAAGCAGAATGCAGACATCTTTTCTGTGCTCCACAAGGCGCTTTGCGCGCTCAATCACCATCTCAGCGACTCTCTTGTGATGCTCTGGAAGCTCGTCAAAAGTCGAGTAAATGACCTCCACATTCGGTCCCTGTATCGCCTCTTTGATGTCAGTAACCTCCTCAGGGCGCTCATCAATCAACAAAATAATCATGTGCATATCGGGTGCTGTTTTCAGAATTGACTTTGCCACTTCCTTCAACAGTGTCGTCTTGCCAGCCTTGGGCGGTGACACGATCATACCGCGCTGCCCCTTTCCGACAGGGCTCATCAAATCCATAATTCGCATAGCCACACTGGCTCCCGGCGTCTCCAATTTAATGCGCTTATCTGGAAAAACAGGCGTCATATCCTCAAAACTGCGTCTCCTTGTGGCAAACTCAGGCGGAAACCCATTCACTTTCTTCAGATATAACAGCGCGCTGAACTTCTCATTCATTGTCTTGATTCGTGTGTTTCCTTCTATCACATCACCTGTGCGCAGCCCGAAACGACGAATCTGACTTGGTGCCACATACACATCGTTCTCGCCAGGAAGGAAGTTCTCACTTCTGATAAAACCAAAACCATCCGGCATCACCTCAAGAATTCCTCTCGCCGTCATACCGCTGTCCAGTTCTGATGGGAACCTCTCGTCAGACTGCCTGTTCTCGTTCCCTTCCGGCGCTGTCCGCTGTTCCCTTGCCGGACGTTCTGCATTATTATTGTCTGAATGCCCCCTCTGTTCCCTTGCCGGACGCTCTGCATTACTGCTATTATTGTCGGCAGCGCGTGTCCGCTGTTCCCTCGACGGGCGCTCTGCGTTATCACCGTTTGGCACTCTCGTTGTCTTCTCCCTGCGCTCATAACGGTTTGCCCTGTCGCCGGAACTGTTTGGTGATGCTGCAAAAGACGGCTCCTTCATGCCGCGAAGCACAGGCTTTGGCTCAACATCCTTTCCGGCCTCCTTGTCCTTCTCATCCTCCGCCAGCATCAGTTCAATTAACTCTGCCTTTTTTAGTCCGCTTATGCGTTTCATTCCACGTGCCTTTGCAATTTCCTTCAGCTCGGCAAGTGCCAATGATTCGTATTTTTCCCTCATAAAATGTACCTATTTTCACCTTTCTAAATTTTAAATATCCAGTGTACTCTTAGATTTGCAATCCTTTGCCACATACAGCATACATAACTGCGTCATCACAAATGAATGGATAGCTTTCTATCCCATAATAATCTGCGAAAAATGTCCTGCACACATACATTTTCCCACTGCCATAAATCCCGGACTATGCCAGGCTTACAATATATGAAATTAACTTATACTTTTCAATTGGAAAACATTTCGAAATGTTATTTCAGTAATCAGATGTCATCACAGATTTTATCTGTAGTGGCTGCTGTTCACGCTCATCTGATTTTGCACAATTTTGCTTCTTGAAAGCGCAAACAACAATATATTTGCACAGTTCCATACTGATTTTCTCTATTATACATCACTTTTCTCAAAATAGGAAGAAGAATTTATTGCGAATTGCAAAGATTTATTATACATTATAATAAGGTGCTTATCGATACGATTTTTAATGATTTAATAAAAGGAGATTTTACATATGGCAACTCAAATGACAATTCAGGAACAGGCGTTAGCTCTTCACAAAGAATGGAACGGAAAACTCGAGACAGTGTCCAAAACTCCCGTCAAATCAAGGGAGGCGCTGTCACTCGCATACACTCCTGGCGTGGCCGAACCATGTAAGGTCATCGCGGAGGACAGGGAAGCCGCGTATCAGTATACCATGAAAGCAAACACCGTAGCAGTCGTTTCTGACGGAAGCGCCGTCCTTGGTCTTGGCAATATCGGTCCCTATGCCGCAATGCCCGTCATGGAAGGTAAAGCAGTTCTTTTCAAGGAGTTTGGCGGCGTGAACGCTGTCCCTATCTGTCTGGACACGCAGGACACTGAGGAGATCATCAAGGCAGTCACATGGCTTGCCCCCGCTTACGGCGGCATCAATCTCGAGGATATCAGTGCGCCGCGCTGCTTTGAGATCGAGGAACGCCTGAAGGAAATTCTTGACATCCCAGTATTTCATGATGACCAGCACGGCACTGCGATTGTTGTACTTGCTGGTATCATCAACGCGCTCAAAGTCGTCGGCAAACAAAAAGAAAACTGCAAAGTAGTAGTCAACGGCGCCGGAAGTGCTGGTGTCGCCATCACAAAGCTTTTGCTGACATACGGCTTCACAAATGTGATTATGTGCGACAAGGTTGGCATTGTGTCAATCTCCACAGAGGGCTTAAACTGGATGCAGGAAAAAATGGCAAAAATCACAAATCCCAACAACGAGACAGGAACACTCGCTGATGCATTAAAAGACGCGGACATCTTTATCGGTGTATCCGCCCCGAATATCGTAACCCCGGAGATGGTTCGAACCATGGCATCCGACGCGATTCTCTTTGCCATGGCAAACCCTACGCCGGAGATTATGCCCGATGCGGCGAAAGCTGCAGGCGCGCGCGTAGTCGGCACTGGCAGGAGCGATTTTCCGAACCAGGTCAACAATGTAGTGGCATTCCCTGGTATCTTCAAGGGCGCCCTCGAGGGACGTGCCACACAGATTACGGAAGAAATGAAACTCGCCGCTGCAAACGCGATTGCAAGTCTTGTGCCCGATGACGAGTTAAGCGAGGACAACATTATGCCGGAAGCCTTTCATCCGAAGGTCGCTGAGCTTGTCGCAGAGGCTGTCAAGTCTCATATTGTCAAATAGGAAACCAGAACGGATATGATGCGCTGGAATGACAAACCTTATCACACACTCGACTATGCGTTAAAAAGCAAATACGGCGAAAAAATATACAAGATTGCCCTTGATGCGGGCATGACCTGCCCGAACCGTGACGGGTCATGCGGCGTCCGGGGCTGTATCTTTTGCAGTGCCGGCGGCAGCGGCGATTTTGCTGTCAAAAAAACTGACAGAGAAATCTCCATCGCTGCACAGCTTGAACAGGGAAAGCAATCTTTTCATGGCAAAAATATCGGGCATCGTTTTATTGCCTACTTTCAATCATACACAAATACCTATGCGCCTGCTGCGAAGCTCGAGGCGCTCTACCGTGAGGCACTTGACGAGCCTTCTGTCGTGGGAATATCCATCGCCACCAGACCTGACTGTCTTGGATGTGACGTGCTCAGACTGCTCGACAGCCTGAACAAAGAATACACAGATAAATTTATCTGGATTGAGCTTGGTCTTCAGACAATTCATGAAAATACTGCCACACTCATCCGCCGCGGGTACGCTCTTCCTGTATTCGAACAAGCTGTGGCACATCTCCGGAAAATCGGAATCCCTATCATAGCACACATTATCATAGGACTGCCCGGCGAGGATAGGAGCATGATGCTGGAAACCTGCCATTTTCTTGCTTCCAAGGGTATTTCCGGCATTAAACTGCAGCTGTTACATGTTCTAAAAAACACGGATTTAGTCGAATTATACAACAAAAAAACATTTGAAATCCTGGACATGATGGAGTATATTGATATCATAATCTCCTGTCTCGAGGTCCTCCCTCCCGACATGGTGATACACCGCGTGACAGGAGATGGACCAAAAACACTGCTGCTCGCCCCGTTGTGGAGTCTCGATAAGAGGCGTGTACTCAATACGCTCCATCAGGAGATGCGGCGACGCAATACGTGGCAGTCTAAAGCCTGTCAAATCACGCATGCTATTATATAATCCATTCAAAGGAGCTGTATCCATGACACAAGATCCACTGACACTATACAAACTGATTGTTCTATATATGCTAAACAAGGTAACATACAAGCTGACCTACTCACAGATCAGCAGTTTTATCCTCGAAAAGGAATACACCAGTTTTATGACATTGCAGCAGGTTATCTCTGACTTACAGGATACAGAGCTGATCAAGGCAGACACTTCCCTGAATCGCACCTTTTTCTCAATCACGGAGGAGGGGCGCAACACACTGTCCTATTTCGGAAACCGTATCGGCGATGCCATCATCCACGATATTGATATGTTTCTTTTGGAAAAACATCTTGAATTAAAAAATGAGGCATCTATCACAGCCAAATACTACAAGACAACATCTGGAGAATATACTGCAGAACTGGTCGCAAGGGAGAAGGACACCGAGCTTGTAAACATCAAGATATCCGTCCCCGCAGAGGACATGGCAGAAAGCATATGCGAGAGTTGGTACAGCAAAAATGAGCAAATTTACAAATATTTAATGGAGACACTTTTCTAAGTGTCTCCATTCGCTGTCTCATTCTCTTGTTGTGCCTCTGCCTTAATCCGCTTCATGTGCTCCCTGATTTTTGCCTCATACCCATTCCACGACGGCTCATAAAACGTCTTTCCCGTGAGCTCATAGGGAAGATACTGCTGCGCTACATAGTGGTTTTTATAGTCGTGCGCATATTTGTAACCCGTTCCGTGTCCCAACTTCGCCGCCCCCTTGTAATGTGCGTCCTGCAAGTGTGTCGGTATCGGCAGATTCCCGCTTTTCTTTACTTCCTCATTCGCCGCAAAGATCGCATTGCACGCAGCGTTGCTCTTCGGCGCACACGCCACGTAGGAAGCCGCCTGCGCGAGAATGATCTGCGCCTCCGGCATGCCAATGCGCTCCACCGCAAGCGATGCACTCACAGCGACATTTAACGCCATGGGATCTGCATTTCCCACGTCCTCCGCGGCGCAGATCATAATGCGCCGTGCGATAAAAGCGACCTGCTCCCCCGCATAGAGCATCTTCGCCAGATAGTACACCGCCGCGTCCGGATCCGAACCGCGCATGCTCTTGATAAATGCCGATATCGTGTCATAGTGATTATCGCCAGTCTTGTCGTACAGCACGCGCCGCTTCTGAATGCACTCCTGCGCAACCTCTATCGTGATGTGAATCTTCCCGTCCCCGCTCCTGTCTGTCGTCATAATGCCCAACTCTACGGCATTCAGGGCGTGCCTCGCATCACCGCCCGACAAATCCGCCAGAAATTCCAGCGCGTCCTCGTCAATCTGCGCGTCATAACTGCCCATACCTTTCTCAGTGTCATACACAGCCCTCTTTAGCAACTCCTTGATGTCACTCTTCTCCAAGGGTTTGAGCTCAAAGATCACAGAGCGGGAAATCAACGCCCCATTTACCTCAAAGTAAGGGTTTTCCGTCGTTGCGCCGATCAGGATAATCGTCCCGTCCTCCACAAAGGGAAGCAGATAATCCTGCTGGCTCTTGTTAAAGCGGTGAATCTCATCAATAAACAGAATTGTGCGTTTTGCGTACATGGCAAGCATGTCTTTTGCCTTGTTGATGACCTCCTCCATATCCTTTTTGCCGGCAACGGTCGCATTGATCTGCGTGAACTCAGCACTTGTCGTATTGGCAATCACCTTTGCAAGTGTCGTCTTGCCCGTCCCGGGTGGTCCATAAAAAATGACAGAGCTTATTTTATCCGCCTTGATTGCCCTGTACAGCAGCTTGTCCCTGCCGATAATGTGCGACTGCCCCACCACCTCGTCAAGTGTTGTCGGTCTAAGTCTCGCAGCGAGCGGCGACTCCTTTTCCTGTGTTGTGCTTCTCATATACTCAAATAAATCCATCTGACAATCTCCATTATTCCATAAATACAATTCCCGCACTAATAAATGCCGAAATATCCGTCTTTGTATATTGTACCAACACACTTATTGGCTAAGGAACTGTAGGAAAATAAGTGATACAGATTGCGCAGGATATTTCTTCGA
>CAMWXE010000086.1 GCA_947178145.1 uncultured Lachnospiraceae bacterium
TCTACAACAAGTTCCGTGAGCTGCTGTACAGCACCCACATCAAGGATGCAATGAACACCATCGACCTTCCTCCGGACGGCTATATCGCTTTTGCTGGTGAAACGGGCGATAGTGTAAAAATATTTAAGTAACAGTTTTTATGGAAGCATTGACTTGAATATGAATTTAAAAAGACTTATACAAGAAGTGTAAATGGAAAAGAGGAGTATCAAAAAATAATACAGGAGGTTGAGGAATATGGAGTTAAGGAAACATGGTTCAGCGATCCAAATGAATATAGGGGAGAAGGAGAAAATATTGCATTTTCTATGAAATATTATGACAAAAACATTATATGTGGAAAGATTACATCGAAAGATGAAAGGGGAAGGTGTATATCTGAAGAATTGCTGCTGTATTGAAGAATTATTGTGGTAAAAACGTTCCTTTTCCTTGACGGGACTGTTGGCCCTGGTTAGGTTTGAACATGATGTCGGTTGCACACTCGAGCTGTTGGACTGTCCATGTGTAGCTGAGTCCGAGCGTTCCAGGGCGTTCAGGTATCCGGTCATGAGGAATTGCAAAAAACTTTTCCGGTTTATCCGGGTTAGGAATTACTCCAAAATGTAACTCCGGCCATCACGATAATATGACAATCTTCCCAACTGTGATTGCTCATTATCATTCCATATTTCAGCAGCATCTATGTTAGCGGTTTGGCAAAATGCTTCACTTGTTAGCCCATAAAATCTAATATTGCCAATGGTAGGATTATCTTGAAACAACTTTACAGCAATCGGTTTGCAGTCATCATCTAACGGTGTATTTCCATTCAAATAGACATATAGACCTATAATTCGTCCACCGGCATTCAGCCAATCTTCAAACGAAGTTTCCTCCCCTGTTCCATCAGGCCACGGAGATATACCCCATATAATGTCAATCACATATTCTGTGTCTAAACATGGTTTGAGGTATTCAGAAAAGTATTCTTGCACCTCTGCATTTAGTAAGAGCGTGTAGTAATCATCAGACCATTCCCACTTTTTTGTATGAAGGTTTTTTCGATAATATAAGTGAAATTTATCTTCTGGAAACTGGTCTGAGATTACTTCTAATTCAAAGTTATATGATGGTATGATACTTGGAATTGGGATAGAACTGTTTTCTCTTGGTTCACGCCACCAGCTTACGATTGAAAATTCTGCACTATATTGTTCCGACAAATATTGCAGAGCTATTTTCTCAATACCCATTGTTTCAATAGTCGTTTCAGTTACCCCACAGCGAGAAAGCCCAACAAAAAAGAGTGCCAAAGCAAGTGGAATTAAAAGCTTATACATCCGTTTCCATCTATTCATGGCATATCCTCCAATCTGCAAGGTATTGTAACCTCATTATAGCATACACAAGAGAAGATTTCCACTGGTACTGAGAAGCAACGCCCAACGAGGCCGGGGCAGGACAGTACCCCCTCCCGGCCTCGCTCCACAAGCCCGTTATCCTTGCGCTGTGTCCCCGCCTGCGCTGTATGGGCAGTTTTGGGTTGTGACATGTCACAATTTTTTTGGAGCCTTTGCAAAGGCCGAAAATCCTGTAAATAAGGAATTGCAGATAAATTACTGCTCAAATTGCAAAGACAATGATTTTTCGGGCTTTTCAGAGAATTTGCGTCAATACCTGTATGGCAGGGGAAACTACTGCGTTTTCACATCATGGCTTCTGATATAGCAGACACTCAAGAGATAGAACAGGACGATAAAAAACACAGAGTAACTGATAAATTCAACTGCATCTACTGCAAGGTTTGGATTATTGGCTCGCATGCCCCTGCTCATAAGGGAGTAGGGTAGGAGGTAGTAACTGCTTTTTGCAGTGGCGGCCAGACCGGCAAATCCGCCAAGGAGTGCCAGGCCGATCGGAATAGCAAAGCTTCTGATGACGAGCGAGAGAAAACACTGTATCGCGCAGACGGCCACACCGCCAAGGACACCGCATGCAAACCATTCCGCCAGCTCTGCCGGAACGGGTTCTGTAAAACCTGCATACAGACCGCACAAAATATACAGAAGGCACAGCCAGCCTAAAGTGAGAAATGTGATGACGGAACAGACTGCGATTTTGTCAAATACGAGCCGCCATGCCGGTATATTGATCAGAACCATATTCCAGTTGGAGCCGCTGTGTTCCAGCCGCCACAGATAACTTGCATAGACGCCCACAAGCGGCGGCATAAAAAAGTAACAGAAAAATAAAGAGTGCTGTGTCCATAGTGAATACCATGTGCTTGTCAGCAGCCCAAGATTGTTCAGGTAATTTGCAGTTCCAATCAGTGCAGAAATCAGTGGCAGTATTAGAAAAGCAATCCATACAGGTGTGCGCTTTATCTTGATCAATTCAACAGGCAAATGCGGGATTCGGACAGGCTTATGGGATTCGGGAAAGCTGTCCTTTGTCCCGGCGTTGGCATTCACACGCCGTCCATGACTTTTTAACGGAAAGTGATACCCGTCTGTGTCCATCTTCCGAAAGACAAACCAGCCGCCAGTCAACAGGAGAACCAACCAGCCTGCGATGAAAAAGATGCATCCGTTCTCCTGATTCATATAGTAAAATCCATTGATTTGGTTCTTCGCAGCATCCATACCGACAAACATGGATGCGCCGTAGTGCCCCCATGGAACAAGATTTCTAAGCAGGGGCCACTGTGGCACATACATCAGGAAAAGCCCGGCCATACTGCCGCAGAGTCCGGTGCACAGGGCGACAGCCTGATTGGAAAAAACCATGGAGATAATCATTTGCAGAAGATACAAATTAAAGGATATCACAAAAGTCTGCACAAAAAACAGCCCATATGCCCATAGATCCGGCGTGCCCTTGAAGCCGACAACCGTTCCCATCGCCAGAAATGCAATCAGTTCCGAAAGAGAAAAAATCAGGATTGCAATCAAACCATACAGAACCTTTGTGAGATAGATATCAAATTTACGCTGCAAAGTCTCAAGCATTTTCCAGGTATTTCCCTTATGCTCCATATCGATGATTCTGCTTGCAAAGACGGCGATGGCAGTCGGAATCAGGATCGCATTCAGGAGTGGAACGTTAAACAATGTCATCAGCCAGCCATATTCCAGAAAACGCTCGTCGTTCATATTGTGTCCGGCCCATGCCGTGATGACCAGGAAAAGTACTGCGAGCACCAGCCAGATGCCGCGTCGTTTTGTCTTTTTTAATTCTAAGGATAAATAGTAAATCATAGACTTTCGCTGCCTCCTGTCATTTTCAAAAAGGCGTTTTCCAGACTTTCTCCCTTTGTTTCAAGTGCCGCCAGTGTGCCCTGAAAAATTAGTTCGCCGTGATTGATGATTCCCACCATGTCTGCCATCTGTTCCATTTCGCTCAGGAGATGGCTTGACACAATAACCGTCATCTGGCGGATAACCGGCAGTTCTTTGATAAATTCGCGGATTTCCTGGATTCCTGCGGGGTCGAGACCGTTCGTCGGCTCGTCGAGGATCAGCACGCGCGGATTTCCGAGCAATGCCATGGCGATGCCCAGTCTTTGCTTCATGCCAAGGGAGTACTGCTTTACTCTTTTGTCTTTCTGTTCATATAAGCGGACTGTCCTAAGAACATTTGTGATCTCACCGGCGGGCACTTTTTTCAGTTTGGCGACGATCTGCAGATTTTCAAGTCCCGTGAGGTGTCCGTAAAAGCTGGGACTCTCAATCAGGCTTCCAGTGTGCTTTATTATGGAAAGCCGGTTCTTATCAGTCATTTTCTGACCGAAAAAAGTGATTGTGCCGGCGGTGGGCTTTAACAGTCCGAGCAGCAGCTTTAAAGTCGTGGTCTTGCCGGCGCCGTTTGGCCCGAGAAAGCCATAGACGCAGCCTTCCGGGATGCGCAGGTCAATGTGGTTGACACGCGTCTGGCGGCCAGTGCCTTTTGTCAGGCCGCTGGTTTCAATAATGTTTGTATTCATAAAAATCCTCCTATCGCTGTTTGTACAGGTTATTGACTGTGTAATTCATGATAGGGGGATTTCTTTAAGGGAGTATGATGTTTACCTTATATTTAGCTTAAATTTGGGCAGCATGAAAGCAAACCCAAAACGCTGAGAGCGTTGATTTTGCTGTGGGTAGCCGGGAAGGAACTGGAGAGCCGGACCATTGACGCTACCTTTTCCTTGTGATAAGCTGAACCATATCATAAGTAAGGGCGAAAGGGAACAGGAGTTCCTGGAAATAAAAGAGAATAAGAGTTGTATTTTTAACCCCATGGGAGGCAAGCGGCTTCCATGGGGTTTTGCTATTGGTTGTGCAGTTCGTCTGGTGGGATATATTCTATCAGGTCGTGCAAATCACATTCCAGGGCATAGCACAATCTTGACAGTACAGCAATGTCCAGACGCTGAACCTCATTTTTACAATATTTTTTCAGTTGTGTTCTTTGCATTTCAGCCCGAAAAGATAATTTATTGATAGAAATGTTTCGTTTTTTCATTAACTCCTCTAAATGTATCTTAACAGTATGTATTGTAATAGTAAATATATATTATTACCCTGAAATCATGTAGAAAGGGGTGATATATATGCAGGCAGGAATCTTTATCAGCGCATGTGTCGTAACAGTAGGTGTGCTGGTGGCATTAGAGTATGTAACCGCATGACAACAGAACCACAAAAGGGAATAAGGGCAATCAGCGTAACCGTTGATTTGCCCTTATTTTTTACGCAAAGGAGCAGTCAGATGGAGAAAAACGTAACAGATAAGTTTGTAATGGAGCGAAAAACCATTTTTGACAAGACAAGAAAAAAGCGGTTTGAGCTTACTTTTCAGATTCAGGGAGAGAAAGAGCAGAAAAAAATTCTGGTAATCGGCTTGAATCCGGCCAGCACAGATATAAAAGTGTTGGATACCACAACCACATTTATTTTAAATAACCTGCTGCCCATGGGTTACACAACGATTACCATATGCAACCTGTATGCAGACCTGTGCAAGAAACTGAAGCCCTCTGAAGTTGCCAATAACAGGGAAAACAGGGCGTATCTTCGGGATGTGCTAAAGCGCAGATTTGACACAATCCTTATTGGCTTTGGCAATACATTCAACGGAAATAAATTTGTGTCAGAGGAAAAACGTTATTTAAAAGAGCTTTTAAAGGATTACAAGGACTGCAGTGTGGATTTGGTGGATGAGGCGGGAAATACGCAAGATTAAAGGCAACGCATCCGTTAATGGCTGGAAGATATTATCCGGGACAGTGGAAATTAAGGCCATATCAATTTGAGGAAGTGGAAAAAGAAGCAAAAGGGGAGGTTCCAGGTGGAACAGATAAAAACAGTGAGAATCAGGAACATCAGCCAATTGTACCTGCTAAAGCAGATTAACCCCTGCTTAGGAAAACGGGAAATTCCAAAAGAGGTTATTCGCAGAATGTTCCGCATTGTCCATTCGGGAAAACTTGAAAAAAAGGGCTTTTTGGTTTTGTGCCTGAGTAAGATAGAAGATGATTATTATGGTATAGAAGAGGCTATAGGCATGTATCCAGGCCGGATGTGGCTGGATGAGAATATGGGAACTATAGAAGTAAAAAGTGGCTGCAGGAAGAAAGCTGACTGGTACATAGCTTATGCGAAAGTAAACGGCCAGAGGATTTATGTTCTTTATCGAACAAAGGAACGGTATGATTAGGAGGGATTGAATGACAGGTTTAAGATTTAAAGACTGGGAAACATTCTTAAGATATGTTGGGAGTCAGGAGAAGATGAAGCATAAGGAAGAATGGAGGAAAGTCGGAGACTTATGGGACATGGATGACCTGGAACCGGGAGAGTGGAAGGGCATGGAAAAGATATTGTCACCCTCTAACTATGAAGAATTGTCAAAGCGTTTGGGGACTGTAGAAGTAAGGTCATTTCGACTGCCTTTTGAATCAGACGGAATGATTTTCTATGCGGCAGGGAAGGAAGAAGGCGACGGGGATTATTTCTGTATGGGCTATGGATTTATGGAAGAAAATGAGATGGAAAGCAAAAAAAACCGTTATGTTCCGTTACCTGTCCAGATGGAAGGAGAAAAGGCCAGTTTTTATAGGATTGGAACAGAACAGGAGTACTGGAGTTATTATGCGAAGCTGTCAGAAAGAGTTCCAGACAAAGTATTGGCGCAGGTGCTATTAAAAGCGGAAATACTGGATAATTATTACGGAACAGAACGGGATATAGAGAAAGACATGGGCGGCTTCTGTATGATTATTCCTGAGATAACAGAAAGGGCTGTCGTATATCAGGAACTTTTCAAAAGATATGGTTTGCAGGAAGAACTGTATGAATATCGGGACATCATAGTAGGAGAAGAAAAAGACTGGATAGAAGAACTGTTTCTTGTTGGGACGGAATATGGCATTGTAATATTCTATCCGAAAGGATTAACGGAGGTAGAAGCATGATATTAGGTTTATTAACAGCAGCGGCAGGCAGCGTATTGACATCTGGTGTTATCATTGAGGCGGTGACGTCTAGCGTAGGTTTTGGAATCAGTGTCTATGTGGCTTCAAAAGGAGTGCGGCAGGCGGCGAAGAGAGGGAATAGAAAATAAGTGATTGTAGAACTGTGGCGATAACTAAGACAGGTTATTGCCACAGTTTGCCACATTACCATATTTTTTTGTCTTTTATGTAAAAGTGAGACGAAGGAAAAGCGTAGCACGAATCAGATAAGTATAGTAAAATAAATAATACTTATTATACAAGGGGGAAAGATTGTGAGTGAGGATAGTCAAAAGAAATCTTATGCGGATTTTTTAAAAGAAATGGTGAGAAAAAAATATGGAGAGTTCACATTATCAAATTCTGATAATAGTGATACTGATAACAGTGCTGTTAGAAATTTAAAACGGGATTTAAAAAAATTATTGGAAGGCTTAGGCGATGAGGGTGTTTTAAAGAATGAGCTTTATATGCAGGGGAACAAAAAATTTTTCCCGGAATACATATTGGCATTTTTCGAAGTGTTATTGTTCCTTCCGTCAGGTAAGAAGGACACTTTGGGAAGTAAAATAAAAAATAAAAGATTTCTGGAGATAACAGAAGCTGAGATAGCATATTTTACTGGGAAAATGCGGGAATCCTTTCAGGCATACGGAAAATCTATAGTTGTCGAAGGATTGGAAAGTAGCAGAAAAAAAGAGTTGGATAATATGATTGATGAAGCTGAGAACCTGGACGAAGTAGAAAACGACTGGAATAATGACGTAGAAGAAAAATATGTCTATCGCAGATGGGAATTATTGAGCAAAGCAGAAATGTATGCTGAGGAAGCTAAGAAAGTCCTGGAAAATAAGAAAAAAATCATGCAGGCAGAGAAGCGTATGGGAACAATGGTTCAGCAGAGAATAAAGGAGTTATTGCATTTGCCGGAGATTTTAGACAGAAAGATAGACTTTCTGACAAATTATAGAAGTGATGTTGATGAGCTGAGAGATATTAAATTTACAATGCCATTAAATTATGTTACTGACATTCAGAAGGCTGAGAAGTTCCAGCAGTATTATTTTACCAGCGGAGAAAAACTATTTTTGCTGGAGCAATTTGAAATGTGTTTAAAGATGTTTTTAACGGATTGGGAGGAATTATTAGAAAATTATAAAAAGGAAAAGGAAATTGCGGAAGAAGAATATATCAGTGGAAAAAGAGTGGAATTGCCAAATATGATTCAAATATTTATTAGGTCTGTCAAAAACTGTGCGAATAATAAAAATATCACAAATAAAAATACAGAAAATATAATGCAGTAATTTTTTAAAGTATTGGCTTATTGGCTGATACTTTTTTTATTGTTTAATTGCAATTTTTTATGTCAAGAGGTCAAAAAAAAACGAAAAAAATTGAGTAATAATCATACCAGAGTGGCAGTGATATACTCTACTTGTAACGTTAGGAATCGTAGATAAATTACTGCTCAAATTTAAAATGCAAAAACCTAGATTTTTCGAGCTTTTCAGAGAGTTTGCTTTGAGCGGTTAATTTTCTACAGTTCCTTACGGAAAGTGAAATGAAACTTAAAAATATCATAGCCTATCCGGAAGGCTATGAAACAAAACATTTTTTGGTAATGGAGGAATAACCCATATGAAAAATTTCACTGACGTTCAACAAGAAGTATCAAAGACCTTTCGGATACTGGCGGAGCCGGGGCAATTTACAGAAGTGAGAATATTAAACACCAAACAAGGGACTCTTTCAGGATATTACAATGATGTAAATAAGCTGATTCAGCATATCCAGCCTTATGACGGAAGTTATATTATTTACATGACAATGAACGCCTTGAGTGATGGAATCGAGGCCAGAAGCAAGAACCGTCTGAAAAATTATGCGAAGAATACAACCAGTGACAAGGAAATCAGTTGCCGCAGATGGATTTTAGTGGACTTAGACCCTGAGCGTCCGGCTGGAATCTCCAGCACCAAGCAGGAATTAGAAGCGGCTAAAAAATTAGGCCGGGAAATTCAAGACTATTTAACAGGGTGTGGATTTCCGGAGCCTGTAACGGCATTAAGCGGAAACGGATTTCATCTTTTGTATCCTGTGGAACTTCCAAATACACCGGATACAACAAGTCTGGTAAAGGGCTTTCTTGGCGCATTGGATTCAAGGTTTTCTACAGAGCAGGTAAAGGTCGATACAACAACCTATAATGCGGCCAGAATTACAAAGCTTTATGGTACAGTTTCCTGTAAGGGAGACTCCACAGAAGAACGTCCACACAGGCGTTCCAAAATTCTGTATGTACCAGAGAAACGAGTGCCGGTAGCGATTGAGCTGTTACAGCAGATTGCGGCGCAGTGTGTGGAGAAAGGGAATAAAAAGAAAACAGTGAATAGAAATGAGAAACGTGAGCCTGCCAGAAGCATATCAGGGAGCAAGAAGGAGTTTGATTTACGTTTATGGCTGGAATCCCATGAGATTCCCGTCGCAAGGGAAAAGCAGGTAGAGAATGGTATGTGCTATGTTTTGGAGTCCTGCCCATGGAATCAGGAACATTCCAAGGACAATGGGGCTTATGTCATACAGTTTGATGATGGTGGGATTGCGGCTGGCTGTCACCATGATAGCTGTAAAGAAGAAAACTGGGAAACCCTTTGGCGTATGCTGGAGGGTGAGAAGCCTATGCCGTCAGCAAAAAAAGCAAAAACAGAGAATCTTCCGTCAGCAGAAAAAGAAAGCCCGGTGGATGTTCTTTTAAGACTGATAGAGGAGCAGGGGCATATTCCGTTCCGAAGCACAGAAGGGGAGGCTTTTATCCAGATTCCAAACAAGGGCAGTTTTGTGAATTATCCGCTTAAATCGGAATATTACCAGATGTGGCTGAGGAATTTGTATTATCAGACCTACAACCGGGGCAGCCGGAATGATATGATTCAGGCAGTCATGGAAACTCTTGTAGCAAAAGCGCACTGCCAGGGAAAGGAATATCCGGTATACAATCGGTTTGCTTTCTATGAGGGCCGCCTGTATTATAACCTGGCGAACGAAGATTCCGCTGTGCTTTGTGTTGACGAGTCGGGAACGAAATGCTGCAATGAGCCGCCGGTCAGGTTGATAACAAGAAAAACCTTACGCCCACAGCCTATGCCGCAAAAAGGGGAATCGTTTAGGAAACTGATGAGTAAATATTACCATTTTGCCAGTAAGCCAGACCGGATTCTTCATAACGTTATATTGGTTGTCAGGCTCATAACAGGGATTGAGCAGCCTATCGTTATCTACAAAGGCGGCAAAGGCTCCTCAAAGACCACTTCCATGGAAATGGATGAACGCTGTCTGGATATATCCAGCAACAATGTAACGGTCATGCCGAAAAATGAGGAGGACTTTCTGCTTCTTCTGGAATCACAGGATATCGTCTGTCTGGACAACATGGAATCCATTACAAAAAGTCAGGCAAATATTTTCTGCCAGGTAGTGACGGGGGCAACAGCGGTTAAGAGAAAGAAGTATTCAGACAGCGAATTGTGCGAAATCAATATAAAGTCTGTTGTGTATATGAATGGAATCCATCTGCTTTCCGACCGTTCCGATTTCCTTGACCGCTGTGTATTTCTGAATATGAAAGCCATATCATCAGAAAAACGCAGGAGCAAAAAAGACGTCATGGAAGAATTTGAAGCGGATAAGCCCTGTATCCTTTATAGAATGTTTGAGTGTCTTTCCAGAGCTATGGAAATAGAGCCTTCGATAGAAGTGGATATAGACGACCGACTTCTTGATTTTTTAAAATGGGGGTGTGCCGTAGCAGAGGCTATGGGGTATGGACAGGAATATAGAATTGGCTACCAATCTTATTCAGAACCTTTTGAGTCCAGCACGCCAGCCGGGAAAATGCAGTTTCAGATGATGGCGTTGGTTGGCGAATTTGAACGAAATACCATTGCCCAGAATGTTAAAATGGGCATGAGAGCAAAAGCCATGTCCGGGGAATGGTGCGGTGGGATTCCACCATTTGGATATTGCTGGGTAACAATGGAGGGTACGGAAAACCATGGAAGAAGAAAGTCAAGACTGGAGGTGGTGGAACGAGAGGCGGAGGCAGTGCGCCTTATGTTCCAGCTCTATGCCTCCGGAAAGGGATACAAGGCTATTGTGGGACGGATTAACAGGGAAGGCTATCGAACTAAGTTGGATAACGCTTTTTCAGTGGCACAGATAAAATCAATTCTCACAAATCCGGTATATATTGGGAAGGTGCGTTATGACGTAAGGAGAGACTGGAATGAAAAACGAAGGAACAATATCAATCCCAATCCTATTGTTGCAGATGGAAAACATGAAGCAATCATATCAGATAAGTTATGGGAACAGGTTCAGTTTATGATTTCCCAAAAGAATGGAAAGCCAGCCAGAATCTACGACGGGGAATATCCGCTGACAGGTATCCTAAAATGCCCTCAATGTGGTGCAGGTATGGTGATTTCCAGGACAACGAACCGAAACAAAGACAGCAGCAAACAGAAGCTTACCTATTACGCCTGTGGGAACTGGAAAAATAAAGGAACCACCGTATGCCACAGCAATATGGTCCGGGTAGAAAAAGTGAACACGTTTGTATACAATCAACTGGATAAACTGTTAAGCGACGAGAAATTCTTTAAAGAGGTTGTGGGCAGAGTTAGCCGGGAGCATAGAATCTTAAAGGAAAACGCCATAAAGGAACGGGGAGTCCAGGAAAAGAGCCTGGAAAAAATCAAGGTTCGCCAGCAGAGAAACCATGAACTTTACGAAGACAGCGAGATTTCCAGGGAGGAATTTTTAACACGCAGGGAGGAATTAAACCGGCAGCTATGTGAACTTCGTGAAAAACAGACGGAAACATCCATGGTGATTCTGGAAGAAGGGAAAAAAGAAATTCCCAAAGAAACCATCCGGGAGATATTAAAAAATTTCAGCAGGATTTTGTCCAGCGACATTGACCGTACCATCCGGAAACGTCTGTTACATCTTTTGATTTCAGAGATTACAATCGACCAGCACCGGAACATTGATTCCATTAAATTGAAGCTATCAGATGAGCTGATTCAATTTCTACAGGGCTATGGCGGCACACCTCCAGACGGTGCGCCGTCTGTTTTTATGTTTCGGGAACTGGGGATTAAGACCATGGATTTGGAGCTTGTGCTATCATAAATAAATTTAATCAGAAAGAAGGATGAAAAGGTGATGAAAAACAATTTGAACCGGTATATTGCGGCAGAATATGAAAATTTGAAATCAGAGCTGGAGCAGAGGGAGTTTGTGGAAAAAATAAGGTTCCTGATGATGGCAAAGGATAAAGATTTTTCTGATTATTATTCCACCCATAGCCTGACAAAAGAAGAATTTTATTCGGTGGCAGATACACTCTATGCACTGAACAACCTGTGGATGTTGTCAGGATTTATCCGTCAGAACAGACAGGTCTTGTTTCAGGAAGTCCGAAGTAGCATGAACGGCCTGAAAAGTCCGGATTTCACGGAAACGTGCAGATTTGGAAAGGAAACCATGCTGTCAAGAATGTTCCAGGTCATGGAAAGATTTCAGTTAAATAATTGTATGGTGGCAGAGGATGGGGGTTCGGTTTATACTGTGGCTACCCGGAGGATGAAAGCATACTCATTTACAACAAGGAATGGGAAAAATGTGCCGCAGATTATCCTGCAGGGGAACTGGGTGGAGCAGTGGGGCTTTGAGATTGGCTGCAGCGTGTCTGTGGAGTGTTACCAGAATAAGCTGGTTATTTTAAAAGACTGAAAAATTTTGTGGTCTGTTCGTATGAAATATGATAAAATATCAGTAAAAGCAGGAGGTGAGGCCATGAATACAGATACTACCATAGCAAAAAACATTCGTGTGGCTGATGAGAAAGCCAGCTATGATGCGGCCTGCAAGCGGCTGCTTTCGGAGAAGATTATTCTGGCATGGATTATGAAGAACTGCCTGGAAGAATACCGTGACTGTGATGTGGAAGAGATTGCGGAAAAATATATTGAAGGTACACCGCAGGTGGGCGAAGTGGCAGTTGCAGCGGATGAAACCAACCGTGTTTCTATGATACAGGGAGCTGGAAACGAGGACACTTCTCTGACGGAGGGAACTGTTACCTATGATATCCGCTTTTTCGCGATAGCTCCTGTATCCGGTGAATTGATTCGTTTGATTATTAATATAGAAGCCCAAAATGATTTTTATCCGGGTTATCCGCTGATAAAGAGGGGAATCTATTACTGCAGCCGGATGATTTCCGCCCAATATGGAACAGAGTTTACAAATTCCCACTATGAGAATATCAAAAAAGTATACAGCATATGGATTTGTATGAATCCGCCAAAGAGCCGTGAAAACAGCATTACCCGTTATTATATTGCGGAAGAAAATCTGGTGGGCAGTGTAAAGGAACGGAAAACGGATTATGATTTGATGGCGGCTGTCATGATTTGTCTTGGGAAAGAGGGAGATTCGGGTACAGATTTATTGAAATTGTTGAATGTGCTTCTGTCCACGGAGACAGGTTCACAGGACAAGTGCCAGATATTGGAGGAAGATTTTCATATCAGAATGACTGGAGAGTTGGAAAGTGAGGTGTCGCTTATGTGTAATTTAAGTAAGGGTGTGGAGGAGAAAGGGAAGATTTATGGAGCCATTACTGCTTACAAAGATGTAATGTTATCGGAAGATGTAATAATAAAAAAGTTAAAGGAAAAATTTCGAGTAACAGAAGAAGCAGCAAAAATATACTTGAAAGAAGTGGAAAAGGCGTAGCCTTCATTTTTCAACTGATATTCTCAGAAAGTGAGGTGTCGCTTATGTATAATTTAAGTAAGGGTGTGGAGGAGAAAGGAATTCGGAAAGGAATAGTAGCTATGGTATCTACATTAAAAGAGTTACAGATTAGCGGATGAAATTATCTTGAGTAAGATTCGAGAGAAATTTGGTCTGACAGAAGAAACTGCAGAAACTTACTTGAAAGAAATAAGTTAAATATTTCAGACAGAGCATTTTTGTGTTCTGTCTGAAATAATATTACGAGATTTTTCGCATTTAGGTATGTTATGGAGAACCATATCATAAGTAAGGGCGAAAGGGAACAGGAGTTCCTGGAAATAAAAGAGAATAAGAGTTGTATTTTTAACCCCATGGGAGGCAAGCGGCTTCCATGGGGTTTTGCTAGTGTAGATTCTGTGTTTCTTCTGGTGGGACATATTCTATCAAGTCAGTCAGATTACATTCCAACACATAGCACAGGCGTTTCAGAATGTCGATATCCAGACGTTGTATCTTGTTATCCCTGTAATTTCTTAATTGTGTTCTCTGCATTTCCGTGCGAACTTCTAATATTTCAGCCAAATGAATTTTTATATCGCCATAGCCATCCGAACTGACAGGAAGCTGGCGTAAAGGGTTTTCTTTCTTGGGCATGGCGGCACCTCCGATTTTTATTATATTGGGTTGTATGATATATTTATATATGGGGTATATATATGCTCAATATAAAAACAAAGTTCTACATGAAAATAAAAAGATAAAGGAGATTTGAGTATGTTAATGAATGAGTTGTTGGAAAAGGAAAGCCATTCCGTGGAATATCCCTGTTCCATTGGAGCAGTCAATATTTCAAAAGAGAGGAATCTTTATACGGTTCTTCGGAGAAAATACAGCAATTTGGCAAGAGAAGCTGTTTCACAGTTTTCAGCTCTTTATGACGGCTATACGAATTGTAATGATATTCTACGGAAATCTTCTTCTGATTTTCAAAAGAGTATCTGTTCTGTGATAGATGAAATCAAGAAAGAGCTTATCAGTATCGAACGCTATGATTGGGATTATGACACGATTTATCAGTATGCAAATGAGCATGGATATCTAAATCCCTTTTATGAGGCTTCGGATTCTGTCTGCGATAAAATCATAGCTGTAAATGAAGACCTGGAAATGCAGAAACAATATCGTCAAGAACGGAAAGATAATCGTGCCAGATGGGAAGGCGGCAGTTTCGGCGGTACGGTTATAGACAACTATGCACATCAGGCAGAACTTGGAATGATGAATATTGCAGAAGGCATAGGACACAGTATATGGAACGCCGGAGCAAATTCAGTCAGCAAAATGGTGGCAAATTCAGAACTGAAACAGATATTTTCAGATTCAAAGACGAGAGAGATTATGGAGAAAGGAGTCTTTGAAGCAGCTTTTGCCTTGCATTATGTACTGATACAGCTTATCTCTGACGCTAAACAAGAGATAGTATGGAATGTTCCATCTGAAAGCGATATGACAACGGCACAGCGGCTATTGAATAATATAAAAAGCGGTGCAGTTCCCAAAGAGAAAGTAAATCAAATATATCAGGAAATTCTGACATTGAATCCGTACAATCTGGAATTGTTTGAAAATATGCTTGCAGTGTTTGGAGATGAGAACGGAGAACTGGGAGCATTGGCAGATTATTATGGTGTTGCTCTGCAGGATTCCAAAGACCGTCAGGCACTCCGATATGTAAAAGATATTCAGGGAGAAACTGAAGAAGATTCCGTAAAAGCAAAGGAGAAGCTGATTGAATATTGCGGCGCTTTAAGCCTGCCTGTTACAGACCAACTGGACTGCATGAAATATATCAATCAAAGACTGGAAGACTTTGACCTGCAGTACCGGACAGTGGACGGTGTTGTATGTGCTACCAGAGATTGTGCTGATTTCGCCCGTGAAGAGTTACAGGCATTACAGGCTTTCTTTGGAGAAATTGCGCCGCCTACATCAGAATCCCTGCTTGATTATGAGGCCGATTTATTGGAGAGAAGAACAGAGTTTGAAGAACGGTTTAGTTCCGAACTAAAGCAAAAATATTTAGATAAAATAAACGGATACTTATCGGATTTTGATAAAAAATTCTGCACGACCGGGTTACTGAAAAAGGTAGACCGTAAACAGGCAGGAAAAGACAGACTGCTAAAGGCAATGAAGAAAGCGGATACTTCCTCTCTGGAAAAAATTGAAGAAGCCAGCAGAAGCATAGAAGAACTATTGCCGAAACTTGGGTTAGTCCAGGAGGATACAGCCGAAGCAGTCCAATATCTGGAAAAGCAGAAAGATAAAATATTAAATCCGAAAAGCGGGATGGATATGATTAAAGGGCTTGGAAAGCTGTTCAAAAAATAACTATGTAGACAAAAAGGAGAAATTATGAAGAAGGTACTGTTGATTCTTGTGGCAATCGTTGGAATAGCGGTTCTTGTATGGCTGTTATCCTATGTGATTGGATTTATATGGGAACTGTTTTGGGTGGTGGTAGTAATATCGGGCATTGTGTATGTGGTCAAAAAATTCGCATAAGATACGGGGAACCATGTAGAAATGAAAAAGTCAGTATGAAAGTGGCGGCATTTGCCGCTTTCATACTGTAAACATGCCCAAAAAGTATTATGGATAAAGAGAAGGATATTGTAGATAAAAAGAAAAATTAAAGGAGATTTTCATATGAAGAAGATTTTACCCATTGCTGTTGTAGTAGTGGTACTTTTATTGATTGGAAAAATAATCATGTCGGGAGAGGCCAGTGAGTTGGAAGAAGATATTGTCAGACAGGTGGAACAGGGCAATTATTATGCCACATTGCAGGATGCAAATGAGATAGAGCTAAAGGGAGAAAAGATATCTAAGAAAATATCCAAGCTGATTGAGGATATCAAATTTTATGAGGCTGCTGAAAAAGAAATGGAAAAGTATTCCCAAATGAATCTGGGAAAAATCAAAACGATTCTGGATGAAATGAACGGGAGCTATAAAAAGTATGACATTTTCAAAGATGATGTTGAAAGTCTAAAAGAGAAGGTGGAGTCCTTAGAAGAATATGGAAATCAAGGGGTCAAAGTAGCTGAAAAAGTGGGGGAATTGATAGAAGATGGAGAGATTGAAGAGGCCAGGGAACGAATCAATGAATATATGGCAGATGAAAGATATGAATATATGCCGGACAGCCTGCAGGGTACATTTTATGATTATATGCTACAGATAAATTTCAGATAAGCGGATTTTCAAAGAAATAAAATAGTGTAAATATATATTATCTTTATGTATAAAATTTTTACAGGGAGGTGTTTATATGCACGCAGGAATCTTTTTGAGCGCATGTGTCATAACAGTAAGTGTACTGGTGGCACTGGAAACACTGGCGGCGTAACAGCAAAAGCGGTATAGGAACTAAGCAAACAGGCGGATAGCAAAAAATGTTATCTGCCTTATTTTTGTGCAAGAGGAGAAGAGAATGGAACGATATACAACCAACACAATGACAATAGAAAGGAATATTTGACAGGAACCGGAAAAAGAGATTTGAACTGACTTTCACCTGCAAAGACAGTAAACAGAAGAAAAGTATTCTGGTAATCGGTTTGAATCCGGCCAGTGAGGACATCTCCATAATAGATACTACAACAACGTTTATCCTGAACAATCTAATTCCTATGGGCTACGCCACCATCACAATCTGCAATCTTTACGGCGAACTGTTTAAGCAGCGTTTAAAGCCCTCAGAGGTGCCAAACAATACAGAGAACAGGAAATATCTGGAAGAGGTGTTAAAGCGTGGATTTGATACCATTTTGCTTGGATATGGCAACACCTTTTTGGCAAATAAATTTGTAAAAGAGGAAAAGGCATATCTGAGGAAATTGCTGAACAGCTATAAAGAAAAAGTGGTGGATATCGTGGATGATAAGGGGGAATATGAGAGACTGACGGCTATTCATCCTCTGATGGCTGGAAGATACTTTCCAGGCAGATGGAAATTGCGACCGTTTATATTTGAGAAGGAGAAAGCAAAAACGGGTGATGAAAGAGTGTCGGACACCACGGAAAAGACTAATGGTGAAAAAATGTCAGAAAAAACGGCAAAGGCCAGAGATGGAAAGCAGTCAGAGAAAATAATGAAACCTGCAAAAGAGGAAGGAGAAAAGAAATCAGATGAAAAAAGCGGTTCGAATCAGGACAGTGAGCCAGTGGCACCTGTTGAAGCAACTGAATGATTATCTGGGAAAGCGGAAAATCCCAGGCCAGATGAAAAAAGAATGGAAAGAGGATTTACCTAAGGTGTTTGGAGCATTGTGCAGGACGGTGCAGGGGGTATTAGGTGATACAGAACCAGTAGAAACAAAATCCCCTTTCCGGTTACGTGATTTTTATGAGATTGCGGTTAAAACAGCAAGGCAGTTGGGTTATGAAAGAAAGTTGGTAGAACAGGCATTCAGAGAGAACCGTAAGATTATCAATGAAGCTGTCATTTCAGCGATTCCATTATTGACAATTTTGGAAGAGTATATGAAACAGACCGGGAGCAAAAGAGAAATTGAAAGTACGCCCACGGAGTTTTATAAGGATTTAAAACTTTTTGCAATAGAAGAATGCGGCATTGATGGGCGAAGCTTTCCCAGAAGTTCAGCAGTATTGACAAGAAGAATGAATGAAAATAAGAGCAATCTTGAAGACATAGGAATCTATTTTGATACGCCAAGAGGAAAGAAACGTTGTATTCGTATTTGGAAGCGATAACAATCAGGCATAGCGACGATTGTGACGAACTGCAAAAATCCAATTAGTAACTGGAAAAGAATCCTTTGTTGTGATACGTCGTAATCAATAAAGTAGTCGGGAGGGCATAGTATGGATGCAAAATGGGTTGAGGCAGTGATGGAACTGCTTGTACAAATGATACTGTTGTCTTACCGAGAAGAGAACGAAGATACGGCTGAGAAATAAAAGAGAGCCGGAGCGGGGCTATGCCGCTTTTGGGCGGCCGCTGCCCTGCCCAGCCTCTTAATATAAATACTATGCAGAATATATATCATAAATATGACTATCAAAATTTCAAGGAAGGGCGGAATGAAAGATGAATATGATGACAGATATCAAAAAGGTTGCAATCTACAGCCGTGTCAGTACTGTGGAACAGGCAGAAGAAGGTTGTTCCCTTGATGAACAGGAAAGGTTAATCCGTGAATACTGTACAAATCATCACATGGAAGTTGTAGAGGTTTATCAAGACGCAGGAATCAGCGGCAAAGATATTGAACATCGGCCTGCAATCCAACAGTTATTAAAAGACGCAAAGGAAAAGAAATTCAATCTGGTAATGAGCTGGAAAATCAACCGTCTCAGCCGGAAGCTGTTAGACGCTATCAAAATCGTTGACACTCTGGAAAAATATGGAATCGGCTACCAATCTTATTCGGAGCAGTTTGAGTCCAATACCCCGTCTGGAAAAATGCAGTTTCAGATGATGGCTCTAGTAGGTGAATTTGAGCGTAATACCATTGCACAAAACGTAAAAATGGGAATGAGGGCGAAAGCAATGGCCGGAGAATGGTGTGGAGGAATCCCACCTTTAGGGTATGGTTGGGTGGCTGTAGAAGGAACAGAAAACCTTTCCAGAAAAAAATCAAGATTGGAAGTGATTGATACGGAGGCAGAGACTGTACGGCTTATTTTTGAGTTATATGCTTCTGGCAAAGGCTATAAGGCAATTGTAGGGCATTTGAATAAGGCAGGCCACAGAACCAAACGGGGAAACCAGTTCTCCGTGGCACAGATAAAGCCGATATTAAGCAATCCGGTATATATTGGAAAGGTGCGCTATGATGTAAGAAGGAACTGGAATGAAAAACGGAGGAATAATATCAATCCAAACCCCATTATCGCAGAGGGTAAACACGATGCTATTATTTCCGATGAATTATGGGAACAGGTACAATTCATGCTTTCCCAGAAGCAGGGAAGACCATCAAGAATTTATGATGGCGAATATCCACTTACAGGAATTCTAAAATGTCCGGAATGTGGTGCAGGCATGGTAATCTCCAGGGTAATTGAGACTAAGAAAGACGGTTCTAAAAATAAGATTACATACTATGCATGTGGCAACTGGAAAAATAAAGGGACGGCAGTCTGTCATAGCAACATGGTGCGTGTAGAGAAAGCTAACGACTTTGTATACCATCAGTTGGAGCGATTATTAAGTGATGATAAATTTTTTCGCGAAGTGGTTGGGAGAGTCAACCGGGAACACAGGTTATTAAGGGAAAATGCTTTAAAAGAGCAGGACGCCCAGAGCAAAGAAATGGAAAAAATCAACAACCGTCAGCAGAGGAATCACGAATTATACGAGGACAGAGAAATTACAAGAGACGAATTTTTAAAAAGAAGGGAGGAATTGAATCAGCAGTTATCAGTTCTCTGGCAAAGGCGGTCGGAAACTTCGGTTCTTCTTATGGAAGAAGAGAAAAAAGAGATTCCGAAAGAAATTATCCGTAATATTTTACAAAATTTCAGTAAGGTTTTATCCAGTAATATAGACCGGACAATTCGGAAAAGGTTGTTACACCTGTTGATTTCGGAAATCACTATCGACCAGTACCGGAACATAGATTCCATCAAATTGAAGCTATCAGATGAACTGATTCGGTTTCTGCAGAACAACGGCGGCTCACCTCCAGACGGTGCGCCGTCTGTTTTTATGTTCCGGGAATCAGGAACTAAGGCTATGGATTTAGAACTTGTGCTTTCAAATAATTGAGAAAGGAATAAAAAGAGATGAAAAACAATTTAAACCAGTATATTGCGGCAGAATATGAAAATTTAAAATCAGAGGTGGAACGGAGGGAGTTTGTGGAAAAGATACGGTTCTTGATGATGGCAAAGGATAAAGACTTTTCCGATTACTATTCCAACCGCAATCTAACAAAACCGGAATTCTATTCGGTTATGCATACTCTCTATGGGCTGAACAATCTCTGGATGCTGTCAGGATTTATCCGTCAGAACCGGCAGGTCTTGTTCCAGGAAGTCCAAAACAGCATGAACGGCCAGAAAAGCCCGGATTTTACGGAAACGTGCAGATTCGGGAAAGATACTATGCTGTCAAGGATGTTCCAGGTCATGGAAAAATTTCACTTAAACGGCTGTTGTATGGCAGAGGATATGGGTTTTGATTATACTGTGGCTACCCGGAGGATGAAAGCGCACTCATTCACAACCAGGAACGGAAGAAATGTGCCGCAGATTATCTTACAGGGGAATTGGGTAGAACAGTGGGGATTTGAGATTGGGTGCAGTGTTTCTGTGGAGTGTTATCAGAATAAGCTTGTTATTCTGAAAGATTGCTGAAGAATAAAATGTTGGAAGACAGTTTCTGTGTGTATTGTAATTGACCGGAAGTCTGTGTATAATAAGAGTAGAGACAGTAAGGCTATGAGACATGCAGAGTTTTTCGGTGATAACTTTTGAAGAGAGCAGGTAGATAAATGGGAAATATGGAAACAAAGCAGACAAACTGGGAAGACTTAAGCATATCCAATGACTTCTTGTTTGGAAAGGTTATGCAGAATCCAGAGCTGTGCAAAGAATTACTACAGAGGATTCTTCCGAGCTTGAAGATTGACCGCATAGAATATCCGGAATTACAGAAAAGTATCAATGTAGATATGGATGCCCATAGTGTCAGACTGGATGTGTATGTAAAGGACGACAGGGAGATTGTTTATGATATAGAAATGCAGGTCAGTGATACAAAGGAGCTGCCTAAGAGAAGCAGATATTATCAAGGAATGATAGACATTCAGCTTGTTGATGCAGGACAGCATTATAAAAAGCTGAACAAAAGTTACATCATTTTTATCTGTCCGTTTGATTTATATGGGAAAGGGCGGCATATCTATACCTTTGAAAATATCTGTAAGGAAGACAACAGTATTTCAATGGGAGACGAAGCAGTAAAGATATTTCTGAATGCAGACGGAACAATGGATGATGTCAGCAGGGAATTAAAGGCATTTCTGGACTATGTGGCAGGTCAGAAGCCGGAGGATTCCTATGTTGAAAAATTGGAAGAAGCTGTGCAGGAAGCAAAGAAAAACAGGGAATGGAGGCATGAGTATATGACGTTATTGATGAGAGACCAGGAGAACGTGGAAAAGGGCAAGGAGTATGGCGAAGAGCTGATGCTTTCTTTAATACAAAAACTGCTGGCAGATAAACGTTTTACTGAAATAGAAAGAATGAAAGATGATAAAGATTATCGCCTGATATTATACAGAGAATATCACATTATTTGAAAGCAGGAACATGACAAGGCAGAGCATTTACAAGTGTTCTGCCTTGTTTGACAGAATAATATAAGGCTATTTTTCGCACTTAGATATGTTATGGAGAACCGTATCATAAGTAAGGGCGAAAGAGAACGGGAGTTCTTGGGAATAAAAGAGAATAAGAGTTGTATTTTTAACCCCATGGGAGGCAAGCGGCTTCCATGGGGTTTTGCTAGTGTAGATTCTGTGTTTCTTCTGGTGGGACATATTCTATCAAGTCAGTCAGATTACATTCCAACACATAGCACAGGCGTTTCAGAATGTCGATATCCAGACGTTGTATCTTGTTATCCCTGTAATTTCTTAATTGTGTTCTCTGCATTTCCGTGCGAAAAGATAATTGATTGAGGGAAATGTTCTTTTCTTCTAATATTTATTATAACACGATTTATCAGTATGCAAATGAACATGGATATCTGGCTCCCTGTACGTTCCATGCAGTCGGAAAGAGTACGCAGTTTCATAGCCTGCCCTGCATCATGGTGCTGGAAACGATTCAGCAGCTCTGCTGCATTCCTGTAACTGAGTTTTGTACAGAGTTTACACGACAGATCCAGATAACCATTACTA
>CAMWXE010000087.1 GCA_947178145.1 uncultured Lachnospiraceae bacterium
CCGACCGGAACGGAAACAGGGAGACAACCCATTACAACATGGACGGGAACCTGACATACCGCCGCGCAGAGGATCCAAAAGGCAGGACCCCAGCAGTCAGCCGATATAGAACGTTTATATTCTAGGTTATTCAAGGATGTAGGAATTGAAAATTTTGAGTTTGTTATTACACCCATTTTTAGATAGAGGAGGGTTAATTGATGAATAAAGAACAATTAGAAAAATTATTAAGCGCTAGCCCAGTTCAAATGGAGATAATAGTGCCAGGTACACGCATTGTCGAGGGACGGGAGTTTTGTTATGTTTCAAATAAAAACCAAATAAAGTTTGAGATATTATTTAAAAAGCTTTTCGAATGTGAGTGTTCAGTGATACCTGAAAGTGGAGGAGTTATAATTGAAGGATGCAAGATTATTTTGCCGAATGGTGAAATATTTGAGGGAATTTCTTATAGAGGTGATATTGAGGGATGGAGGCAGCAGATTAAGCAGGGAGCTAAGGCATTAAATGAAAAGTTGGCTAGAATTGATATTGATACTGATTCCATTGTATTGGATGATATGCAGTCGTTTTGTTTATCGGATTGCGAAATAGATTTTGATTACTGTATAGGAACATGATTTTAAAAGCATAGAATGGAAACTGCATCTGCAAGAGCAGGGACAGTATCAGAACGAGTATGCCTGCGACTGAATGAATCGTCCGTAGTGGTCAAGCTTTTTACAGATCTGACTGGAATTCACTTTCCCTGTATAAAGGATAGAAAGGCTCTGCAGGATTCCCATTGCAATGCAGAACACTGCCATATGCATTTCAATGGCACGCACGGAGTTGTGATTTTAGGGAAGAAGATTTATAGAAATTTTATGAATCAATAGGTGAAAAAATTCGCATATTGTCGGAAGATAAATAAAGAGATCATATGGAACAAAATGAAGGAAAAGAATTTTCTTCCCAATAAGTGTATAAGCTATTCCAATATAGGTTATTCAATATACGAAGCTCTTGATGGTTCTTACGGGGTTGGTATTGATGTCCTGGATTCGTGGAAGTGGATTGGTAATTTTATTAAAATGATAATATCATTCTTTTTTTCAATAACGATTTTGGGGGAGAATCATCGGTACGGAGGACGGAAACGGGAACCGGACGGAATTCAGCTTGGACAGCTGGGGAAGGATCGTGGCAGACCATACACCAGAGGGAGGCACGGAGCGCCATACCTACGACCACGCAGGAAACATCACCAGCACCACAGACACAAACGGAGGAACGATCACCTACTCCTACAACAGCATGGGAAAGGTGTACCAGGTCACAGACCAGGAAGGCTGCAGCGAATATTTCTATTACGACGCGGAAGGCCGGCTGGAAACGCGCACCGACCGGAACGGAAACAGGGAGACAACCCATTACAACATGGACGGGAACCTGACGTACCGCCGCGCGGAGGACAGAAAAGGCAGGAACCCAGTAGTCAGCCGCTATGTATACTACCCGGACGGAAAGCTGAAACAGGCAGAGGGCGGCGGTATTACATACGATTACGCCTACACGGAGAACGGCCTGCTAAAGAGCAAGTCCGCATCAGGAAAGCCCCTGCTTGAATATGCCTACGACCGCAACAACAACCTGTCATGCCTGACAGACAGCTCCGGAAGGAGCATACACTACACCTATGACGCGATGAACCGCCTGGAACAGGTGACAGAGGGACAGGGAGGAGTCCTGGCTTCCTACAGCTATAACTGTGCAGGCGGGCTCCAGAAGCTCTGTTACGGGAACGGCATACAGACCGAATACGAATACAGAGACGATGGGAACCTGTCCAGCCTCGTTACAGTGGCAGGGCAGGGACGGGTAATACTGAATTTTGATTACGCCTATGACGGGAACGGGAACTGTATCCAGCTCACCAGTATCTGCAGTGGAGAAAGTATAATGCAATATCTGTATGACAAACAGGGAAACATGCTGGAGGAGCAGGGAGACGCATGGACAAAACGGTACACCTATGATGCCGCAAACCGCCAGACGGGGATAGAGTTGACGAAACTGTCAGACAATGCGCCACAGCGTTTCAGCCAGACCAGCCGCTATGACGGGGAAGGAATGCGTTACGAGACAGAGGAGAATGGCAAAACCATACGTTTCCTGTATGACAGGGGCGAACTGGCGGAGGAGAGCAAGGAAGATACCCATACCAGCTATACAAGGGGATATGACCCGCTTGTCCTGACACAAAACGGAACCGATCAGAGTTATTTTGTACCGGACGAGTTGGGGAGTACGCTGTTCCTGCTGGACAAGAACCATGAGATACAAAAGACCTGCCATTATGATGCCTTTGGAGTCCTCAAAGATGAGAGTGGAGACACATCCAACCACCTGACCTATACAGGGCAGATATATGACGGAACAACGGGGCAGTATTATCTGCGTGCAAGATTCTACAATCCCTTGATCGGCAGGTTTACGCAGGAGGACATCTACCGTGGTGACGGCTGGACCTGTATGTCTATTGCGCGAATAACCCAATAGTTTACTATGATCCATACGGATTGGCGAAAAAGCAACTTCTATAAGATTATGGGTGCAAAATATGGAATCAAACAGACCGAATTTACTAAAATAAGAAAAAGTCTAAATTATACATGGCATGAATGTAATGATATGTTAACAGTGCAGATGATACCAAAGGAAATTAATAAATATTTTACGCACTTAGGAGGCATAGGAAAAATAAATTTACTTAACCAACAAGCTATTAAATCTGTTTGGAAAATGTTTCCGAATTGGAGAAAATAATATTTAATAATGAGAGGACTGGAATAATGTTAGGAGATTTGAAAGAGAACGATTTAGGATATATGATAGGTACATTTTATTCAGAGGTATTAGGATATGAGATAGAAGTAATGTATGATAAAGATATTTCACAAAAATATGTAGAAAAAAATATCGAGTATTTCAATCATCTGGATCAAGAATTTCTGGAAGAAATATGCGCTGCGTTGAAACGTTTTTTTGATAATTTCTATGAAATGAATTCTGATTTAAGTGATCATATTGCTGAAGAACTGTTAGAAAATTATGTGCAGAATCCGATTTCTATTTTAAATTATATTGATATTGGGATATACTCTTTTGAACAGTGTAGTATAGAGAATGAGGCTATTCCAGTCATAGACATAACGGGTGATTGTGAATGGGATGGGGATGCGCAGATAACAATTAAAGCCAAAGATAATCGGCTAGTGTACGTAGGACCGTTTTCAGATATCAATTTATGGAATGAAGCGGCTATTGCAAGCGAAATGTATAATTATGCAGTTTCAGAAAGTGATGATTGATAACTAATACAATATATTGCGTGTATGTATTGTAAAAACTTCTCTTTTTGAATAAGAATAGGGATATGATGGTTCTTATTAGAAAGAGGAGTGTTATATTTTATCCAGCCTTGGAATGAGATATGGTGATAGTGAAAGGATGGAAATAATGTTGAAAGGAAAGGTCCGTGATAGAAATGAATAATGAAAGATTTTTGAAGGATAGTACATTTTTTGCAGAAGAAGTCACATTTGATGTTCCAGGAAAGAGAATTAGCCAAAATGAAATTGATGAGATTGATGATTTTCCGGGTAAAGAAGAATTTATTCGCTTTTATGAAGCTCATAATGGGGGATTTTTTGTATATGGTGCGTGGTTTTTTCCAGAGGATTGTTATCATGTTTCTATAGGTAGTAATCCATATATTTCAATGGATCGTTTTCTTGGAATTCCTGTGGATGATGAGGAGGAAATAAATATAGAAATATGGAGGGATGTGATTGATCGAGAGTATAAAAACTATGAAGATTTTATACTTTTTCACATCCCCTTTGCCCTTGACGTGGTACAAAATACCTTTTGGATTGACATTCAAACTGGAGAAATTAAGTATACGGATGATGAAGTATGTTTTAATCTAGAAAAGGATGCAGTAATTGTGGCATCCTCGTTCAAAAACTTTTGTAAACGTATTGGAAAAAATCAGCTTACGGATTTATACTAAGCACAAAAAGACGCATGGTTTACAATTTACTGTTCCATGCGCCTTTACGCTGTTATTTAAATTATTATGCTGATTACGCCAACTGCATAACCTCGGCTTCAAGTTCCTTTAACTCATCAAATGATAAAGCTGGCACACATAGACCAATTTCTTCCAGTGACAGCTTTCCCATTTTTATCAACCTTTCGGCTGTTTCTCTGTCTTTTTTATGGGCAAAAGTGTTTTCCATATCCTTCCAATATGTTTTCATTATCTGCTCATCGTTAAATAAACTCATCATAATCGTTACTACCTCCACTTCTCTGCTCATCAGATATTCTTTTAAGATGTTCCTATCCTTGCAAATACGAATTGTTTCTTTAACTGTCTGCTCTGTCATTCCATACAGTTTTCTCTGTTCATCAAAGACTTTACAGAAAATAATATATTGATTAATAATGTCTTCTGTGTCACTCTCATAGATGACCTTTGCCTTTACCTCAATATCAATATCCGCACCGTCAAAAAACTCCTGCGATAAGGATATTGTATCGGGTTTTCTGCCTTTATCGCCTGTGAAAATTATATATAATTCAGGCTTGGGCATTTTTACTTTCTTGCTCTTATATAAGCTTTGGCTTGTTCGCTCAAAATATTCATGGTAACTCTGTGCTAAATACAACAGTATTCTGATTAAAATAT
The DNA here is from genome assembly GCA_947178145.1 of uncultured Lachnospiraceae bacterium. GTDB lineage: Bacteria > Bacillota > Clostridia > Lachnospirales > Lachnospiraceae > COE1. The sequence goes on from CAMWXE010000087.1 coordinate 4,739, forward strand.
TTACCGTCCAACTGGCTTGTGCTTCTAAAAGTAAAAGTAATCGGTTGTTACCTACTCTCGATTTCTAAAAATCTGTGGCAAAAGATACGATATAGCTTACTCTCGTCACAATTCAATTATACAAAAAAACATCTGTCTTTACAACAAAATTCACATTAAATTTCCTCCTCCTTCCGTTTCGTTCTGATCTGTTGCCTGTTCTGCTGGCCAACAGCATATTATTCTTGATGATTTCCCGATTGATGTTGCCCCTCTCGGTCAGTATGCCCTTGCGCTCTAAAGCGTTGGCACCCGCCCCGATATGGATTGTTGGCTCTCTGTCAGTTCCCTGTTCCTTAAAAGAACGGTGTTCCCAATGTACCGCAATCCCCAACTGCTCATTGGCGGCATTGATTGTATCAGCTAAATCTTTTCTCCACATTTTGGCGTTTTCTTGGCTGTTCCAGTACACATTTCCTTGTCAACAAAATTCCGCTGAACATAATCCCTCACGACTCATACGCAACACCTACATTCTGCTGATAAAGTAGAGGGTCGCACTTATAGACTTTGTGGGCAGATAAAAGCCGAGCGCACATACCGCCTCTGGTGGTATATCTGTGCGCACCCCGTAAACGGGGTGAATACGTTACCTCGGCGTTCCAGTTCCGTTGCCCTTGTCATTCCGTACCGCCCTCACTTTCCTGCTGACACTCCCTTGTCTGCAAGGCAACCGATAAGATACAGTTTAACTCGCCGCACTGCCCGACAGAAGCCGCCGCCTGTTTATGCCTGATACTACGTGGTCTGTTTTTAGGCTCATTTTATTCGTTTCTACTGCGATTGCGCCCGATGAAACCAATATCGCCCCATATCCCATATTTTAAATATCGGCTATCACACACGCCGAATTATAATAGGTTTTTGAAGGACAATATCTTTCGGATGTTCCTGCCGAGGTCAGCAGCTACAGTTATCTGGCAGGACGGCAGCGGAGCATCAGCCGCAATGAGCTTTATGCACAGCACGAATTTTAGTAACTGATGATGAAACTGATATTGTCCAACTGATTTCCAGATATGCCGAGCATGAAGGGTATTCTCAGGGGTGCCGCTTCTTGTTGGTTTTGCCCTTGCCTATTTCTTTGCCAGCCGATTTGCAAAACCCGTTGCTGCTATCTCTGCACAGGCAGCAAAAATGGCTGACTGGTTGTAAATGCAATTACTCATGTAGGAGAGGATAACGTTGTTGGATTAAAAGCATATCAATACAGAGAAAAAGTCAGAGCTGAGATATATGACCACGGGAAGGGCATAGCGCAGACAGATATTCCACATAGTTGGGAAAGATATTTTACCAGCCGTGAACGTAAGCGCAGTGAAAACGGAACAGGGATTGGCTTGTCTATTGTAAAAGAGATTCTGAATGCTCATATGGCACGGTATGGAGTAATCAGCAGCGAGGGGCAAGGCAGTTGTTTCTGGTTGGGGGTATACGGCATTGCTAAAGCAAGCTCCCTACTTGACAACAGCTATCAATCGTGCTATTATTTGATTTGCGAATATAAGTTACGAATATTCGCAAATAAAGTTCAATAGAAAGGAGAAGTAAAATTATGCCATCAAAGCCAGTCCTTTCGGACGCTGATAAAAAAGCAATCCGCAAAAAGCTGGAAGAACTATGCGAGGAATGTTGGATAGCGCAAGGGTACAAAAAGACAAGCATAAAAAATCTATGCGACAAGGCAGTTATATCTATCGGTACTTTTTATACGCTCTACCCAACAAAAGAAGATTTATTCCTTGAGACAATCACAGACATACAAAGGAGGTTGACAGAAAAGATTATCGACATAAACAGGAGCAGCCGGACGAAAGAGGGCTTTGCACAGTCCATGAAAAGGCTTTTTCGGGAATACGACAGCAAGCCATTCCTCTACAATGTCAATACGCCGGATTTTCAGTCTTTTGTAACAAAGCTGCCGGAAGAAACGATTAAGAAAATCAAGTTTGACAGTTTCGATTTTTTCAGACAGGTTATCCATGCCGCAGACCTCAATCTGAAAATGGAAGAAGCACAGGCGTATGGGATTTTGAGTGCGCTGCTGTCAACAATCAATGCAAAAGAAACGCTCTCCGTCACTTGTGATTATTTCACCGTTTTTGATTTTATGGTGGATAGCCTTGTGGCAGATATTTTTGAGTAAAGGAGACAGAGCGAAAAATCAGAGATTTCTCACTCGGCAAATTTGTGCAGAGGCACAAATTCGCAGGATTTGAATAGAATGGAGGAATTCGATGACAGAATTTGAGTACAAAACGATAGTAATCGACAGCAAGGAAACAGAACATTCCGAAAAGTCACTGTCTGATAAACTGAATCATTACGGTGAGAACGGTTGGGAGCTGGTTACTTGTTTTGCCTATCCATGCATAGGCAGCTCCCAATATTCCCTTATCGGAATTGCACAGAAAGCAACGTTGATATTCAAAAGGCGGCTATGCACCGAAAAGGGGGAGAGCGAATGACAAATGCGGTTGAAGTCCGGCATTTATCAAAATCCATAGAGGGCAGCCCCATACTGAATGACATTTGCATGAATGTAAAGCAAGGGGAAATATATGGATTTTTGGGCGCAAACGGTGCAGGAAAGACTTCGCTGATGAAAACATTGTATCACATCATTTTCCCCGATACAGGTACGGTATGTTTATTAGGCGAAACTATCAACAGGGGGAACAATCCCGTTTTCTCCCGTATCGGCAGCATTATTGAAAGTCCTGTTTTTTACAGCCATTTAAGCGCATATGAAAACATGGAACTCCATTGCCGGTACATGGGCGCAGGCTGTGAAAACATCATGGAAACGCTGTCAATGTTAGGGATTGCAGAAACGGGCAATAAAGCCGTAGGGAAATTCTCTATGGGAATGAAACAGCGGCTTGCGCTTGCAAGGGCAATGCTCACAAAACCGGATTTGCTCATTTTAGACGAGCCGATAAACGGCTTAGACCCGCAGGGAATTATCGAAGTGCGGGAGCTGCTGCTGCGAATCAACCAGGAATACCACACAAGCATTTTAATATCCAGCCATATCCTTGACGAGTTATCTAAAATTGCCGATACAATCGGAATTATTGACCACGGGGCGATGCTTGCGGAGGTATCAATGAAAGAACTCACGGCGAAAGGGATAGACCTTGAAACCTATTATTTAGGCTTATTGGGAGGAGGTGAAAAAAATGTGGAATCTTATCCGCATGGAAATTAAGAAAGTACCGTTAAAGCCGCATATTGCCGGACTGTTAGCAGCTAACTTTATCATCTTTCTGCTTTCCGTCTTTACGTCCAGTCTTTTAACTGCAAGCGGCAATATATCCACGCTTCCGGGATTTGCCCCAGTCCGGTTGGATACGGTTACGTTAGCGTCAATGCTTGTAAGGGCTGCTCTGATTGTATGGGAAGCAGTACTGATTTCCGTATTTGTGATTGAAGAATACAGAAACAAAACAATCGGTCTGCTGTTCACTTACCCGATCAGCCGCACAAAACTGATTACAGCAAAACTCATTTTGATATGCAGTATTAGTTTTACGTTCCATGTACTGTCAAATATCTTCCAGTATGCCAGTATCTTTCTTGCGGGAAAATGCTTTGAATTTGTCACCTTCAGCTTTGGAAACATACTGGTGCAGACAGTTACAACAATATCCGCTATCCTGTTGGGGCTTCTCCCGCTGTATGTTGGAATGATAAAGAAGTCAACGATTGCAACCGTTGTTTCGTCTATCGTCATTATTGCCATAGCGTCAAACTCACAGGGAAACAGCGCAGGATTGATGTCAATTCCCGCTGCGGCAATTATCTTCGGTATCACAGGAATCATTTTTTCAGCAGTCGCAATGAGAAAAATGATTTTATCAGATTTGAGCAATTAAAAGAAAGGGGGGCGATAACATGAATTTTCCAATTCCCGATTTTGTACCCGTTCCAAGTGCGGAAATCCTGCAGACTATTTCAATCGTATCATTGTTTGTCGGTATCTGCCTTGTGGGTGTGGGATTGCTTTTCCAATTTCTTTGCAAAAGAAATTTTTTCTGTAACAAGAAAAAAGGGAAAGAAAAGAAAGCCACAGCCCTATGGATTGTCATAGGCGTTGGCGTGTTGCTTATTGTAAATCACGGCATACAGTTATTATTTTAGGAGGGCAAAATGATTAAAGAAGTAAATAAGGCTTGCGAAAAGCTGAATGACACACTGGGAATATCCGTAGAGCTTCCCAATCCGAAAAAGAAAGCGTTAAAAACGGCAGCGGTATGTAACTTAGTTGTCGGCGCTGGTCTGGTGGCGGCAGGAATCCTTTTCCCGTCAAAATCTTGTGCGTTATTGGGCGGCATAGGCGTTATCAGCAGCGTTGTACTGCGAAAGGAAAGCAAGAATAAAACCCATGAATCATGACGGGAACGAGCAATTCAAATGGTTATTATGCCCTGTTTGCGGAAGCAAGACACGCATTAAAATGCGGTCAGATACAGAACTTTGGAATTTCCCGCTGTTCTGTCCCAAATGTAAGCAGGAAATCTTAGTCAACGTAACACAATTTAATATTTCAGTTATCAAAGAGCCGGACGCACAGACGCAGAGCCAATAACACGCAGATTTTGAACTGCTGTTATCGGCTCTTTTTTGATAATTCAATCCAATCTGCTGAACGACGGCAAAGAAAAAACCTGTTGTTCAGCAGAGGTCTTTTTACACGTTCCTTTTGACGCGATGGCTAAAGAGGGGTGAAAGAAAATGAGATACCAGAGGAAGTTTTGTGTCAGCGCAGAACAAAGAATTTTATCAGGAGGAACAACAGCGTATAGCCGAAGAACATTTACAGGCAGCCGCCGAAATAGGGAGAATGAGCAAAATTTCTCTTGAAAAATTGACGGAATTATTAACTTTATTTTATGTTTTTCTTGAATTTGTGCAGGAAGAAAGCCATTCTATCCTTTTATCTTCTCATATCACAAGTGATTTAGAAAAAGCTGCAGATTATATCACATTCATTCATAACGGAAAATTGATTATGACCGTATCAAAAAATGATTTGGTATATAATTACGCTGTTATGCGTTGTAAGGAAAGTCAGTTCCTTGCATTAGACCCTAGTGATATTATTGCTTACCGAAAACGGGATTTTCCTACAGTTCCTAACTAAATGTATTGTGTGGGAGAAAGGGGGATTGTTATTGTCATACGCTATGCAGCTATCGGAAGAAAAATAGCCACGGTTTATATAGGATAATCCATGAAATAGAATCTGTGAATTTAATGTCTGTAAAGAAGCCAAAGGGACTGTACAGCCAGCCCCGCCCTATGGTATAATAGACCTACGGAATAGTGGGATGGCTGTCGGAAACGGAGCAATTTATGTCAAGACAGACCACCCAAACACTTATTACCGCTCTTTATCCGAGATTATCCCATGAGGACGAGCTTGCCGGTGAATCCAATACCATAAGCAGCCAGAAGCGAATCCTTGAATGTGGCAGCGTCATGTACCAGCAGAGGTATCAGACGGACAAGCGGCGGCAGGACTGCTACATGGTAAAAGGGAAGGGGTTGACAAATGAAACGGATTTTTTTGCTGGAAGATGATTTGAGTTTAATAAACGGACTTTCTTTTGCCTTAAAAAAGCAGGGATATGAAATAACGGTTGCCCGCACCACACTGGAGGCAGATGCATTATGGGCAAATGAAGATTGGGATCTGGCTGTTTTGGATGTATCGCTTCCCGACGGTTCCGGCTTTGATTTCTGCCAGAAGATACGCAGGACTTCAAAAATGCCTGTCATGTTTCTGACTGCCGCTGATGAGGAAACGGATATTATTATGGGGCTTGATATTGGGGGCGATGACTATATGACAAAGCCTTTCAAATTAGCGATATTTCTGTCAAGGATTAATGCACTGCTCCGCAGGAGTGAAAACTTTAATACTGCTGTTACAGAATTAAATTCCAATGATATAAGCGTCCGGCTTCTAAAAGGCGAGGTATATAAGAAAGGGCAGTTGATTGACCTGACTGTAAGCGAGTATAAATTGTTATGTCTGTTTCTGGAAAATCCTGACCAGATACTGTCCACGGAGCAGATTTTAGGGAAACTATGGGATTGTAATGAAAATTATATAGACAATAATTCGCTTACTGTTTATATCCGCAGACTTCGCACAAAAATAGAGGACAATCCGGGAGAGCCAAAAAGGATTGTTACTGTTCGCGGCATGGGTTATAAATGGAATACGGAGAAACAGGGTGTATGATGAAAATATTTGCAAATAGAAAAATCAAAATCCTTTTTGTCGGCATGTTTTTCCCTATCGCGTTTTTTGCGTTGCTTTCAGCATTATTAACGTTTTTTTCAGTTAGAAATGCGGCATATTACATCACAATCTGTGGCGTATGTATGGGCGCTATAATATTGCTGCTTTGTTACAGGTACTTTAAAGAACAGCATAAAATCATGGAAAATGCCATATTGCAGATTACAGAATATATAGCTGGCAGCAAAAATGTTTCCATTGATTGTAACGACGAGGGAGAACTATACAGGCTGTTCCATGAAGTTCATTCTCTGGTTACAATCTTAAATGCCCACGCAGAGAATGAAAAAAGCGCAAAGAAATTCCTGCGCAATACAATATCGGATATATCACACCAGTTAAAGACGCCGCTTGCCGCCCTTAATATTTATAATGGACTGATACAGAACGAAGCAAAAGAAAAAGAGCTTCCAACAATACTAGAATTAAGCCAGCTTTCCGAGCAAGAGCTTGACCGTATAGAAACCCTGGTACAAAACCTTTTGAAAATCACGAAACTGGATGCGGGTACGATTATATTAGAAAAGACTTTAGAAAATGTGTCCGAACTTGCGGAGAACACAAAAAAACATTTCCTGTTCCGCACCGGACAGGAGGGAAAAGAAATCCGTTTGTCGGGCAATGAAGAAATTACACTTTTATGTGACCGTAACTGGATCATCGAAGCTATCGGCAATCTTGTAAAGAACGCCCTTGACCACACAGAAAAAGGCGGACTTATCCGTATCGAGTGGCGGGCGTTCACTTCTATTGTGCAGATCACCGTAAAGGATAACGGAAGCGGCATACATCCGGAGGACTTACACCATATTTTTAAGCGGTTTTATCGGAGCCGTTTTTCTAAAGACACACAGGGTATCGGGCTTGGATTGTCACTTACAAAGGCGATTGTAGAAGCCCATAACGGGACGATTGAAGTCGACAGCACATTGGGTGCGGGAACCTCTTTCACAATAAATTTTCTTAATCCTACAAAATTGTAGGCTGATTGTAATATTGATGTAGGATTCCTCTGTTATATTGGGGATATCAAAACAGAAAGAGGTGTTTACACATGAATTTGTTGGAAGTCAACAATATCTGTAAAACTTACGGAAGCGGCGAAACTGCCGTACACGCTTTGAAAAAAGTCAGCTTTTCCGTTCCAAAGGGCGAGTATGTGGTTATCGTCGGAGAATCCGGCTCTGGCAAAAGTACGCTGCTCAACATGATAGGCGCACTTGATGCGCCTACGTCTGGTAAGGTCACGATTGGCGGGAGGGACATTTTTGCCATGAATGACAGTAAACTTACCGTTTTCCGTCGCAGAAATATCGGATTTATTTTTCAGGCGTTTAACCTTATTCCCGAACTGACTGTAGAGCAAAATATCATTTTTCCAGTACTGCTTGATTATCAAAATCCTGACAGGAAATATCTGGAAGAACTGCTTGCTGTTCTTAATCTGAAAGAACGCCGTAACCATTTGCCGAGCCAGTTATCCGGCGGACAGCAGCAGCGGGTAGCGATTGGCCGCGCCCTTATCACGCGCCCGTCGTTAATTCTTGCTGACGAACCGACCGGAAACCTTGACACGCAGAACAGCAGCGAAGTCATTGCGCTGTTAAAAGAAGCGTCAAGGAAGTACGAGCAAACCATTATAATGATTACTCATAACCGGAGCATTGCACAGAGCGCAGACCGGATATTGCAAGTATCGGACGGTGTGCTGACCGATTTAGGGAGGTGCCGCGAATGAAAAGCTATTTAAGCCTTATCCCGATATCCGCAAAAGTACACAGGCGGCAAAGCCGCATGACGCGCATTTGTATTATTCTTGCTGTATTCCTTGTAACCGCAATCTTTTCTTTGGTAGAGATGTGGACAGACGGACAGATAACCGCAATGCGGAGTAATCACGGGGATTGGCATATTGTTCTTCAAAATATGCCAGAAGATAAAGCTGAACAGATTATAGATCATTCTGATGTGGCATATTCCTCATGGTATGATGAAATAAATGCCAATGTAGATTGCAACGATTATATCAACGGAAAAAATGTTGTGCTGTATGGTGTCGAAGAAGCCTACGTTACAGATATTATGAATTATCCACTGGAAGGCTCATACCCGCAGACGGAAAAAGAGATTGCCATCAGTGCAGACGCAAAGAGGATTTTCGACGTTCAAACAGGCGACGATATTATTTTAAACACACCCGCAGGCGATTTTCGTTATACAATATCAGGATTTTATGAAGATGATGAGGAGTTTAATGACATTATTGAGGGAGTCTGCATTTATATGTGCAGAGCTGCGTTTGATAAAGTGCGAAACCTAAATGGTATGGAATCGGTATCTCAATATTATATTCGTTTTCAAAATGAGAACGGTTTGAAAAAAACGATTGCTGATATGAAAGAGCAATATTCCCTCACCTCTGAAAATATCAGCGAAAATACGGCTGTTTTGAGTCTGTTAGGAGCGAGCAGTAACAAGAGCATAAATGAACTTTATCCTTTGGCAATAGCCTGTTTTATTATCATACTAATTGCAGGAATCTTTATGATTGCAGGCTGCATGAACAGCAATGTTGCACAACGAACAAAGTTTTTTGGAATGATGCGTTGCATTGGTGCAAGTAAGCAGCAGATTGTGCGTTTTGTAAGGCTTGAGGCACTGAATTGGTGTAAAACAGCAATTCCTGTTGGCTGCGCGTCAGGAACAGTAACTTGTTGGATATTGTGTCTGATATTGAAATTTATTGTAAAAGGCGAATGGGTAGATGTGCCGCTGTTTTCAGTAAGTGTAAGTGGTATCCTCTGCGGAGCAGCATTAGGGATTATTACCGTATTTATCGCAGCCCAATCCCCGGCTGCACAAGCAGCAAAAGTTTCGCCTGTGGCGGCAATATCCGGCAATGCAGAAATATCAAAAAGTATCGTCCATGCGGCAAATACAAGGTTTTTCAAAGTAGAAACTTCTCTTGGTGTCCACCATGCAACAGGAACTAAGAAAAACCTGATCCTTATGACAGGCTCCTTTGCACTTACAATCATGCTGTTTTTGACTTTTTCAGCTTGTCTTGATATTGTTCATAAGCTGCTTCCATCAGTGAGGGATTTCACTCCGGACATTACGATTGGCAGTCAGGATGAATTTAACTCCATAGACAAAAGCATATCCGAAGAAATTTCTGATATATCAGGGGTAGAGTCTGTTTTTGGCATGATGTATAGCGTAGAATATCCCGCAGAAATGAACGGGCATACGACAACGATTGATTTATTTTCCTATGGAGATACCATGATGGACGGCTTCAGGAAATCTGTTGTAAGCGGAAATATATCAAAAGTATACGGAAATTCTCAATATGTAATGGCAGTCTACAGCAATTATACGGGACTGGATGTGGGGGATAAAATAAAAATAGGAACAGAAGAACTTGAAGTTGCGTGTGTTATGTCCGAGGGTGTGGGAAGTGTTAGTGAATCGGCAGTTGTGGTATGCTCGGAAGAAACCTACACACGTCTGATGGGTGAACAAGGCTATGCTATGGTAAGTGTTGTATTGGAAAAAGATGTATCTGATACAGCGGTAAACAAAATTTATGAGCTATCAGAAGGAAATGTAGTTGTAGACCGCAGAGCGGAAGATGATGAAATCAATGGTTCATACTGGGTATTCCGAATTGCAGCATACGGTTTTCTTGCTATCATTTCTTTGATAACCATATTGAATATTATGAACAGCGTTTCAATGGGTGTATCAGCAAGAATGAAACAATATGGAGCTATGCGTGCCGTTGGTATGGGGAGTGGGCAGATTACAAAAATGATAACCGCTGAAGCAGTCACATACGCTATCTGTGGTATGATTGTCGGAATGATATTTGGACTGCTGATTCACTATCTGATTTACACAAAGATTGTGATTACTCATTTTGGCGGATCATGGAATATTCCTTTTACTACTATTGCTATGATACTTTTACTGGTTGTTTTTTCTTGCGTTATATCAATCTATACTCCGGCAAAGCGTATACGCAATATGGCGATTACTGCAACTATTAACGAATTATAATGACAAATTCATTCTGGTAAACTTAATCTAAAATCTGCCGAATGACGGCAAAAGAAAAAAGCCGTTATCCGGCAGACATACTGTTTTAGACAGCCCAACTCATTAAGAATACTGCAAATACCAAATATTTGGTGTTGCGGTGTTTTTTTGCTTTACAGGGAACATTTCATTTTGCTATTATAGACTGTAGGAAATCGAAGGTTTTGGGTAGGGGCTGCAGGACCTTCGTGGGTATACTTTGGAGTATGAACTTGAAGGAATGCTAACTGAAAAAATGATAGGAGAATGCGAAGATGGAATGGTTCGGGAAAAACGTGCAAAAGAAAACACAGAGTTCTGCTGCTGGATATGTATGCTGGATAGCGGCAATGGCTGGAATCAGTCTTTTGCTTTATGGCTGTGGAAGGATAGCATCCGTGGAGGATACAGTGTCAATGAAAACAATAGTACAGGTGGACATTCCTCTTTTGGATCAACTGTTTACGTATGAGGAGGCAGAAGACACATCAGGACAGTATCTTGTTATTACCGGCATTGCAGAGAAATACCAGGATCAGTTTGTAGAATATCTTGTTATTACTGGGATATCAGAGAAATATCAGGAGCAATACATGAGACATATGATCGAGTATCCAGAATGGATCGATTCACAGAGAAAATGCCTGCGGTTTCCAGCAGATGTCAATGGGATTCCTATAAGGGAGATCGGTGCGTTTGCTTTTGCAGAGATTGAGATGGACGGGGTAGAATTGTTAGATTCCATCGAAGTGATTGGAGAGGGAGCATTTCGCAATACAGGAATTACAGAACTGATTTTTTCTCAAAATCTGAAATCAATAGGGGAGTCGGCTTTTGAAAACTGCAATCTGGAACGACTTGAGTTTCCGGGGCAGCTCTCACTGATCGGAAACAGAGCGTTTGCAGGTAATATGGATTTGTGGACCGTACTGATACACAACGTAGATGTTGAGATAGGACAAGAGGTGTTTGCAGAGTGCAGTGCAGATTTTCTGTTGTGTTATGGGGATGACACAGACGGCAAGGAAAATCTTGCCGCAAAGTACGCCGGGGAAAATGGACTGGATTCGATGGAAATTATATTATCCCAGGAACCTGTCATTCAGTACCCAACAGAACCATATGTTTTGCAGCCGCGGATTGAGAACTTCTTTTATGGAGATTACGGAGATTGGGAGGAAGAACAGTGGTGTACCTGGGAACAGGATGAAAATGCGCCGAATTTCGGATATAGTGACTGGCAATGGATTGGATGTTCTTCCTGGTGCGGCGTGGCGGATTTTGAACTGACGGTCGATGCAACCTCCGAGCTTGCATCGGCAAACGGGAGATATTCCGCAGAGAATGTATTGATTCAAAACAGAGATGCAGCATGGGTGGAGGGCGTCGATGGATCTGGTATCGGAGAGAGCATTACTTACTGTCAGAGCTGTACGACTTCGGACAGCAATAAATGGAAAACAATGCGTCCGGATTGTCTCACGCCAGAGTATGACGGCTTTATGCGCTATACAGAGATCTGCATTGTGAACGGATATGCAAAGGATCAGAAGACATGGGAGGAAAATGGGCGGATCAGGCGGCTGAACATGTATGTGGAGGGCAAGCCTTATGCTTCCCTCGAGTTGGCTGATACGATCCTGCCGCAGTATTTTACATTGCCGGAAGATGATATTAAGGTTCTGAGCGGCGGTATGATCGAGGTGCGTTTTGAGATTGCCGACGTTTATCCAGGAAGTGTATATGAAGATACCTGTCTTACGGGATTGGTGATGGAGTTTAGCGGGAGACATGCGCATTGAGACGAATAAAAGTAACTGATAATTCATTTTTTTTTAACTTTTATTCACTTGTTATGCAAACTGATTTACAGTATAATATAAAATGAGACAACATAATAAAATGTGATAATTTAAATTAAGAAAGGGTGTTGTAAATGGGATTAAAGAGTGACGAGAGTATCAAGGAGTTTACGCATAAGTATTCAAAAGTATGTGTAGACAACAACGCCATTGATCCGGATTTGTTTGATGAATACGGCGTAAAGAGAGGTTTGCGCGACAAGAACGGTAAAGGAGTGCTTTCCGGGCTTACCAATATTTCACTGATAAAATCGTCAGAGGAAATAGATGGAAAGAGTGTTCCCTGTGACGGGCAGCTGTACTATCGGGGATACAATATCTTTGACCTGGTAAGGGGTTTTCAGAGTGAGGACCGGTTTGGCTTTGATGAGTGTGCATACCTGTTATTGTTTGGAAATCTTCCAAATACAAATGAATTGATGGAATTTAAGAAGACACTGGGATACAGCATGACGCTTCCCACAAATTTTGTGAGGGATGTCATTATGAAAGCACCAAGCCATGATATTATGAACTCATTGACAAAGAGTGTGTTGACCCTTGCGTCGTATGATGACAGTGTGACAGATATGTCACTGAGGAATGTACTTCGCCAGAGTCTGATGCTGATCAGCGTATTTCCAATGTTATCTGTATATGGATATCATGCGTACAATCACTATGAGTGTGATGAGAGTTTATATATACATAGGCCAGATCCGAGACTTTCCACAGCAGAGAATCTGCTTCGAATGCTGAGGCCGGATATGTCATATACACCGACAGAAGCCAGGGTTCTGGATGCGGCGCTTGTGCTTCATATGGAACATGGCGGTGGTAACAATTCTACTTTTACGACACGCGTTGTCACCAGTGCCGGTTCTGATACCTATTCTGTTATCGCGGCAGCACTTTCGTCGCTGAAGGGTCCCAAACATGGCGGAGCAAACATCAAAGTTGTGCAGATGATGGAAGATCTGCGGAGAAATGTCGATGATACAACGGATGAAGATCAGGTTCGGCAGTATCTGTACCGCCTCCTGAATAAAGAGGCGTTTGACAGGAGCGGTCTGATCTATGGTATGGGACATGCCGTTTATTCGATTTCTGACCCGAGGGCAAAAGTATTTAAATCCTTTGTGGAAAAGCTTGCGAATGAGAAGAAGCATCATAAGGATTTTGAGCTGTACTCGATGATCGAACGACTGGCGCCGGAGGTCATTGCCGAGAAGTGCAGGATTTACAAGGGTGTCAGCGCAAATGTCGATTTTTACAGCGGATTTGTATACAGTATGCTTGACATTCCAATGGAACTGTTCACACCGATCTTCGCGATTGCGCGTATTGTCGGCTGGAGTGCGCACCGCATGGAGGAGCTGATCAATGTTGACAAGATTATCAGGCCGGCATACAAGAGCATTGCAGTGCTGAGACCGTATGAGACGCTCAAGGACAGATCCACACCAAAACTGGATGGCCAGGACAAGAAGGTTTATAAACTTCCTATGAATTAAAAGGAAAAAAAATCTAAAAAGCTATTGCATTTTATAAGGTGCAGTGTTAAAATAGGTATAAGTTAAATGAATGCTAGATGATAAAGAGTGGACTTACGAGTCCACTCTTTCTATATGTTTTGTTAAGAGGTGGATGAATGGCAAAAAGGGATTCGTATGAAGAACGCGCAGAGGCACTGCTTGTACCCATCGTGGCGGCAAACAACTGTGAGATTTATGATGTTGAGTATGTGAAGGAAGGAAGCGACTGGTATCTGAGGGCTTATATTGATAAGCCGGAGGGTGTGAGTATTGTCGACTGTGAGAATGTCAGCCGTGCTTTTTCTGAGAAATTAGACGAGGAAGATTTTATTGCGGACGCCTATATTCTTGAAGTATCCAGCCCGGGACTTGGCAGAGCGCTGAAGAAGGACAGACATTTGGAAAAAAGTCTTGGAGAGGAAGTGGAGGTAAAAACCTACAGGCCAATTGAGCGACAGAAAGAGTTTATCGGTATCCTTAAGGCATTTGACAAGGATACCATCACAATAGAAACAGAAAATGATTCAGAGACAAAGGATATGGTCTTTGCCAAATCTGACATAGCGATTATCAGATTAACACTGGATTTTTAGTTTTAGGAGGGTAAAGGAAAAATGAATAAGGAATTAATGGAAGCGCTTAATATTCTTGAGAAGGAGAAGGAAATCAGCAAGGAAACTCTTTTTGAGGCAATTGAAAATTCGCTTCTGACAGCCTGCAAGAATCATTTTGGGAAGGCAGATAATATCACTGTTCAGATCGACAGGGAGACGTGTGATTTCATAGTATATGCCACGAAGGATATTGTGGCAGCTTACGATGAGGTTGAGGATGATGTCACTCAGATCTGCATTGATGACGCAATCCAGCTTTCAAAGAATGCAGTGATTGGTGACACAATTAACATAGAGATTAAGTCGAAGGAATTCGGGCGCATTGCGACACAGAATGCAAAGAATGTAATCCTGCAGAAGATTCGCGAGGAGGAGCGAAGTGTCGTATATAACCAGTTTTTTGAGAAAGAGAAGGATGTTGTCACAGGTATTGTGCAGCGCTATATTGGCAGAAATATCAGCATTAATCTGGGAAAAGCGGATGCGGTGCTCAACGAGGCAGAGCAGGTAAAGGGCGAAGAGTTCAAACCGACAGAACGTATTAAGGTATACATTTTGGAAGTAAAGAATACTCCAAAAGGACCAAGAATCCTTGTCAGCAGAACACATCCAGAACTTGTCAAGAGGCTTTTTGAAGCAGAGGTGACAGAGATTAAGGATGGAACAGTAGAGATTATGAGCATTGCCAGAGAGGCTGGAAGCCGTACCAAACTTGCGGTCAGAACCAATAATCCCAACGTTGATGCGGTGGGCGCGTGTGTTGGTATGAATGGTGCCAGGGTAAATGCGATTGTCGAGGAGCTTCGCGGTGAGAAGATTGATATTGTCAACTGGGATGAAAATCCTGGAAACTTTATACAAAATGCTCTTTCGCCCGCTAAAATTGTAGCAGTGTTTGCAGATCCCGATGAAAAGACAGCCAAGGTTGTCGTGCCGGATTATCAGCTCTCTCTTGCCATCGGTAAAGAGGGACAGAATGCAAGACTTGCGGCAAGACTTACAGGATATAAAATTGACATCAAGTCGGAGACACAGGCTAAGGATGCAGAAGGCTTCCGGTATGAGGATTATATGTACGATGAGGATGGAGACGTTTACTACGAAGAGGAGTACGAGGAAGGCGAGTATGCGGAAGACGAGTATGAGGAGCGTGAATATAGTGATTCCGAATACACAGAATCCGAGAATGACGAGTATGAGGAAATCGAGTACGAGGAAGACTTGGATGATGATTCCGAATCGGAAATGAACGAAATAGACGAAACGGAGGAGACAGGGGAATAAATGGCAAAAAAGATTCCGTTGAGACAGTGTATCGGCTGTGGTGAGATGAAGAGCAAGAAAGAAATGCTCCGGGTTCTGCGCACAGAGGATCAGGGTATCATTCTGGATACGACAGGCAGAAAGAACGGCAGAGGCGCGTACATATGCCCGAATTCAGAATGCATGAATAGAGCGAGAAAGTCAAAAGGACTTGACCGGGCCTTCAAGATGCCGATACCTGATGAAATATATGACAGTCTGACAAAGGAGATTGAATTATTTGAATGAGACAAATCGAAATAAGGTATATTCTATGCTTGGGCTTGCAACAAAGGCTGGCAAAGTAGTAAGTGGAGAATTTGCAACTGACAAGAGTGTTAAGAGTGGTAAGGCATGGCTCGTCATTGTGTCAGAGGATGCATCGGATAATACCAGGAAGATGTTTTCCAACATGTGCGAGTTTTACGAAGTACCAAGATATTTTTTCGGAACAAAAGAGGAACTTGGGCACGCAATCGGTAAGGCTATGCGTTCATCTCTTGCTATTACAGATGAAAACTTCGCAAAATCAATCAAGAAGCATTTGGAGCAGTCTGTTAATCGTGAGGGTGAGGAGGAGTAATATGGCGAAAATGAAAGTGTACGAACTGGCACAGGAAATCGGCGTAAAGAGCGCAGAGATCCTTGCATTATTAAAAAATAAAGGTATAGAGGTAAAAAGCCACATGAGTGTATTAGAAGACGGACAGGTAGAAGATGTTAGGAAGACGATGAAAGCGCCTGCCAGGTCAGAAGAGATACCTAAGACAAAAGAAAAGGGTGAGACATCTAAGGCTGCGGTATCCGGAGAGGCAAAGGCGCCCGCCAAGACTGGTGAGGGAGTTGTAAAGAAGAAAAAGAGCATTATATTTGTGAGTAATCCTCACAATTCCAAGATGCCAGGAGGAGCACAGATTCCCAGAAAACCAGTGCGGTCAGAGAAGAAAGCGGCACCGCAGGCAAAACCGGAGAACGGAGAGGTAAAAAAGACCGCGCCGCAGACGAAGCCAGAGAACAAAGAGGCAGTGAAGCAGCCAGTCACAGGAAAGGCGGAAACTGTTGTCGAGAAGCCAGTACAAAAGACAGCAGAAAGTGTCAATGTGGCTGCGGTAAAGACAGAACAGGCAAAAGCGGATGAGACCGCAAAAGTACAAACTGCAGCAAGGACAGAAGCTCCTGCAAAGACAGAGATACCTGCAAAGGTGGAGGAAACGGCAAAGCCGTCAGCTGCAAAAGTTGAGGAGACAAAGCCACAGACAAAGAGTGAGAATCGGGATAATGGCAGGAATGACGGCCAGCGCCGTGACGGCCAGAGAAATTATGACAGAAATGACGGTCAGCGCCGTGACGGCCAGAGAAATTATGACAGAAATGACGGTCAGCGCCGTGACG
>CAMWXE010000088.1 GCA_947178145.1 uncultured Lachnospiraceae bacterium
CGCATGTACGGTTTGAATGAGGGGTATGGGGAGTAATCCCCATATCTACTTAAGATTACTTAAACTATAAGTTTTCATTCTCACGTCCATACCCCACAAAATATTATTATCCATATTGGGACGGAGATCATCACGAAGGAGGAGACGATTAATGGTAAGAATAGGAAACCGCGCTATAAATGTCTATATGTCCGGCGAATTAAAACTACAGAGCTTGCGAAATGGGCAAAGTTTCACGGACAGTTCAGACAAAACTGTCAGGGAAAATCGGGATACAGTCCAGATACATGATTTACATGCAGTGGATATTATTTCAAATATGGATCATCAGAAGAAAATTAGTAATATGATATCAAAATCTACACGCTGTAGCATAGAATATCTTAATTCCTATTACTATCGGGAATTGCAGCGCGAAGTAGCAGACTATATTGGTAATGTTGAGCACAGTCAGGGTTATTATGGATTTGAAGATTCTATGGCATCGACAATGCACGCGTATTCTGTTCTGCATCAGCAAATCGTACAGGGGTATCAGAATGGAACAAGGGAGTTATATGTATATGATAATAAAGCGACTGATGGCATTCGTTTGCTGACACTGGAAGAAGAACTGGAAAAGCTGGATCAGGCTTACGAAGAGCTGGTCGAATGGGATGTGGGCTGTGCCAAAGGCCGATATAATCCTGAAAGGTTCAACGAAAGATTGAATAATAAGGAGTTAGATGATTTGTATCATACCTATGATGTCAATCAGGCAGGCAGTTATATCCGAAAATCCTATCAAGAGTTCCGGTCACGCTATTTGGCAGAATATGAGAAAAGCGGAGGGGAAATCAATATAAAATCTCTGTTTATGTCTGTTCTGAACAATGAAAATCAAGGTGTACATGATTTCTGCAAAGTGCTTTTTGGGAAAACGAACGGAACATCAATAGAGCCACTGTAGCAATATGCAGAACGATATCATAAAAAGAATAATCCTATATATTCAGATAGCAGTTTGTTTGATAAGGGATTAGTCTATTTCATGGTGCAATAAAAGTGTCTTGTTTTTGGAATAAAATAATGAGAGTTCACAGAAAAAGTATCCTTTGGTTTAAGGGATGCTTTTTTTGTTTCATGCAACAATAAGGAACTGTAGAAAAAGCGATGACAAACTGAAAGTTGTGTTTTCAGGTTATTGGCGTTTCTTTTTAAGTGTTTCTTAATGGCAGGTATATTTGTAAGCGTGGATTGTTGGTTGGTATCTTTAAGTGTATGAAACCTCATAGACAAAACCGTACAAGATTTGGCGGCGCAGGAAAGCGGATTTGCTTTTCATGCCGGAGACGTTTACTTTCTGTTCAAGTATGTACTGTTCATCGTCGCTTAGATATATTTTCAGCACGTTTTCGCGTTCTCTGTTTGCCATTTTTTACGTCCTTTCTGTAATGGAACGCTGAAAGTATTTTACACAATATTCTGTTCCGTTACGGAGGACACTTGTGCAAAAAAATAAGTGAAATAAATCAGAAATTTCGGTTGGACATTTCGAGATTTTTGAGCGCAGATGGGGGCAAACGCACTGGATCAGTGCGTTAGGGGGAAACTTCTGTCCGCAGCAGATTAAGGTCTCTGAGGCAATGGCGGATTTTGCGGCAAAGGTGAAAGGGTAAATCGAAATCTGCAAATTATACCGCAAAAGTGACGAATTATACCAAAATCACTTTTTTAAGTTGTTTTTCTGATATTATAATACAGAAGAGATAAGGCTATACAGAACCATGAATAGCTTTCAGTACTATAATGCGACTTAAAACGAACAGGCATTAGATAAAGGAGGATATATGAATTTTTCTGAAAGAAAATATGTAAATAATACGGCGCTTAAAGGGCATACAATTATTGATTCTATACTTTTTCTCGCATATTTGCTGGAGGTTTTGAAAGGATCAAGAACAATTGGCTATTTTGCAGTTTTCGCGCTGCTGACAGTCGTCCCTGTGGTGGCGGAATGGCTGATTTACGTCAGAAATCCGGAGAGCGGTGCCATTAAGCATCTCATCGGCATAACCTATGGCATTTTGTATTTATTTGTCATATTTACAACGAACAGCTTGCTGCCTTTTACCTATGCATTTCCCATGTTTACTGTCATTATCCTGTATATGGATTCCCGATTTAATATACTCATCGGTGTATTTGCCTCCTGCGGAAACGTGGCATATATAGTTTATTATGCGATGACAGTCGGATACGGGAAATCTGAGATTCCCGATGTAGAGATCCGGATAGCGGCAACAATTCTCACGGCGGTGTTCATGATTATCACTACTCTGGCTGTGACAAAGGTAAATAACGTCAAATTAAAACAGATTCAGGATCAGACGGACGAGGCGGGAAGGCTGATGAACAATATTCTGACTACTTCCCGGGACATGATAACGGATATCACGGAGGTAACCCTGCAGATGACCAGTCTGGGGGACTCCGTGACAAAAGTGCATGATGCCATGCAGGAGATTTCCACTGGAAGCACTGAGACAGCCGAATCTGTGCAGATACAGATACAGCGCACGGAACAGATACAGGCGAATATTGGCAGTGTGAAGAATACTACAGCCCAGATTGAACAGAATGTTCATGACACCGTGAACAAGGTCGCAATCGGCAGGGAGCAGATGGCCGTCCTGGAACATCAGGTTGAGCAGTCTAAGTCCGCCAATGCGGAAGTACTGGAGAAAATGCAGGAACTGAGTACATACACCAGCCAAATGAACACGATTACTGAAACAATCAGCAGAATCACGAACAGTACCGTCATGCTGGCGCTGAACGCTTCCATTGAAGCTGCCCGCGCTGGAGAAGTCGGTAAGGGCTTTGCCGTGGTTGCAGATCAGATTTCCGAGCTGGCGAGCCAGACACAGACTGCGACTTCCAATATTAACAACTTAATTGAGAACATTAACAAGGGACTGGGGCATGTGGCTGACGCGGTGAATGTGGTTACCAGGAGTAATGATGCCAACGCTGAGAGCACCATTGTGGTAAAGAATACCTTTGCGGAAATCACAAGCGGCACAGAGGATATCAGCTGCCGCACTGAGGAACTGCTGCACATTGTTATGGATCTGGAACATGCAAATAAGGATATCGTCGAAAATATCCAGACAATTTCCGCTATTACGGAGGAAATTTCGGCGCATGCAAATGAAACTTTCCATGCCTGTGACGAAAATACCCGCATGATGGATTCTGTAAATGGGATTGTTGAAAATCTGAACAACGGTGCAAAGAAGCTGCAGAATGGTTACTGTTCACGCCCCATCTGATTTTGGCATAATTCTGTTTATTGAAGGCGTAAACAGCAACAGATTTTGCACACAAATTGATTAAAGAAAAAAGCGAAAGCTTTTATCAATTTGGCGCATGATTTCCACTACTTTTGCGGATGTCTGAACAGTAACGCAAAATGTATATCTTTTCAACCGGACATGTCATAAGCGCTTGACATTTTTGCATGGTATGCTATAATCTGGATAACAACTGAATCAAATGATGTCTTCAGGGCAGGGTGAAATTCCCGATCGGCGGTGATAGTCCGCGGGTGCGAGCGCACGGGGTCTGGTGCAATTCCAGAACCGACGGTATAGTCCGGATTAAAGAAGGTGTATTGTGATGGTCAGAGGAAATCTGACTATGCTTACTGCACTCTTTTTTGTCCAGCTGCTCTGTTGGCATTTTCATTTTCAATACACCTGAATTTTAACACCTGAAAGGCATTCGGATACTTTCAGGTGTTAATTTTTTTAGGAGGTATTTCAGATGAAACACAGTAACACAAGGAAACTTACAACAGTGGGCATGCTATGTGCACTTGCCTATGTCGCAGCGGCGGTGGGGCGCATACCGCTGGTACTCTTTTTGAAGTATGATCCCAAGGATGTTGTCATCGCAATCGGCGGATTTCTTTTTGGACCGCTTACCGCATTTGCAGTAACCATGATTGTTTCTGTAGCGCAAATGATCACGATTAGCGGAACGGGAATTTTTGGCTGCCTGATGAATATGATTTCGAGCTGCTCCTTTGCATGTACCGCCGCATGGATCTACAAAAAGAAACGAAAACAGTCCGGTGCAATGATTGGGCTTTTTTGCGGCTGCGGCTGCCAGGTCGTAATGATGATGTTTTGGAATTACCTGATTGCCCCAATCTATATGGGCTATCCGAGAGAGGCTGTTGTGGAATTGCTGCTTCCGGCGTTTTTGCCGTTCAATTTGATCAAGGGAGGACTGAATGCTGCAATGACAATGCTCTTATATAAACCTGTTGTCACTGTCCTGCGCCGGTCGAATTTCATGGAATCCGGACATGATTCAGAGAAAATGCGGATAAAGGCTGGAGTGTTATTGACAGCTTTGTTTCTCATCATAACGTGTTTGTTATGGATTCTTTCTTTGAATAATGTGATATGAGATTATGCTCTTGCGCGTTAAAAATTCCGTAATACAAAGAGAAATCTGCTATTTTCTGAAAATGTTAAGATGCGTTGCTTGTGGCAACGGGCAGTTTCGCTTACAATAGTGGTGAAAATTGAAAGGAGGCTATTCATAATGCTCAACGAAAATATGAAAGCAATCAGAAAATCAAAGGGACTTTCACAACAGGAGCTTGCTGCCAGGCTGAATATCGTGCGGCAGACAGTTTCTAAATGGGAGCAGGGACTGTCAGTTCCCGATTCTGATATGTTAATCTCCTTATCAGAAGTGCTTGAAACGCCTGTGAGCACGCTGCTGGGAGAAACTGTTATGGAGACAGAGGTGGATACTTTAAAAGCCATTTCCGAAAAATTGGAGGTGATAAACTTGCAACTGGCACAAAGGAAAACCACGAGAAGAAAAATAATTCATTGGTCGCTTATTTCGTTATGTGCAATCATAGTAAGCATTTTTGCAATCTTATTGGAATTAGAAAGTTCTTACCTGGGGTGGAATTATAGTGACCCCGAAACCGCTGTTCTTGGAGTGGCTTTCCACTCATTTGAATGGCTGTTTGTCAGAGCAGCGCCGATTATCCTTGCTGGTGCAATCATTGGAATTTTCTTAACATGGAAGAAAGAATAAAACCATTCTGAGCAGAAATTAGGTATCTCCGACAATATCTTTCTGCTCGTCCCCGCCATACATCATTTCGTCCGGTGACACTTGCAGCGCTGTCATCAGCGTTTGGAAACCTGCGCTGTTTGGCTTGCGGTATCCCACATCTACTGATGTCAGCGCGACATCAAGAAAGCCGGAGAGTACAGCGATATCCTGCATGGAAAACTTGTTGTCCATACCGTAGGCAACATCTGTCAGCACGCCGGTTTTGATTCCGGCCTGCCGCAGTGCGGTCAGGGTGTCGAGCGTTTCAGGGTAGGGCGCTGCCTCAGCCTGGAAAAAGGAGTAAAAACCAGTCTTTACAGTGTCCATGTCAAGACATAGCTGCCATCTGTCTATAAACAAAATTATTTCAGAATCAGATGGGGCGTTAACAGTAACGGCGGTTACACGGTCAGTTAAACCTCAGGTTGTTTTTTTCATGGTATTCTTAAAGCACGATGTATTGTATATTCAATGGAAACTGCCTAAAATACAATTAGGGACTGTTGATAAATAGTTTCCCGCAGCGCTGAAAAAATGGATACAGACAACACATGGAACCTGTTTGGGCGGCGGTTGGGTCGCGCGGTCCGTCTGCAGCTTTGAACAGGAATGGAGGATTATATGACTGATGTAGATAAAATTGGAAAAAGGATTGCGTCCCTGCGGAAGGAGCGGGGATATACAGGAGAACAGCTCGCGGAGCGATTACAGGTGAGTCCGCAGGCCGTCTCAAAATGGGAAAACGCCAAATGTCTGCCGGAGACATCCATTCTTCCCGCTCTGGCAGAGGCGCTTCATTGCAGCATTGACAGTCTGCTGCTTCCGAGAGAATTATTTATTCTGGATGCATCCTACACAGACGGGCAGACACAGATTCCGGTGACAAATTTCGTGAATGCACTGGTGCGTGACAATACACTGAACATCTATATAAATGAAATATTTATGGGTGTCTCCCTCGAGAGTGACCGCCTGAAAATTCTGACTGTAAAATACCAGACACCGAATGGAATGTATTTCTGTTATGCACTGCAAAATGAAAACCTGATTTTAAATAAGGAAAGCACACATCATGCAGGTGACAGGGAATTTGAACTGCTGGGCGCCTATTATGGGAACGAAAAGGAGTATACCTCTGTCATGCACAAGATGGAACACTATGAATATTTCAGGTGGGATCAGATTGCCGTGAACCACGAATCCTTTCCAAGCAATTCTGCCAGCGATGACACAGAATATCTGACTTTGATTTATCTGAACAGTGACGGAATTCATGCCATCAGCAGCCCGGAAAACGATGTCATTTACTATGAAAACAATCGCACACAGCTCACACTTAGGGAACGTTCCAAATGGATCTTAAAGAATGTGATGCGGCTGAACTGGGAGGCCGGAATGGAGTGTCCGTGGGCGGGGGCGCTCTATGCGGCGCTGCAGTATATGGGTGAAACATACACATATCAGCAACTGATGGGGATGAGCGGTGCATGCTATCGAATCTGCTTTGCCGATGTATGGGATTACAGTTGTACGGATGCCCTCGTGGCATTTGACTATGCAACGCCGCTGTACCGAGCCATCGGCTGGGATTTCCGCATCGCGGACCGGCTGGAGAAACAGGAGAGGAAGGCAGAGCGCCTGGCAATCATGGAGGACATTCAAAACGGTAAGCCAGTGTTGGCGATCAATCTGCGTGTTGCACCAGAGTGGGGAGTCATTACAGGCTATACCGATCAGGGCAATCGGTTTCTGTGCCGCACTTATTTTGACAAGGAAATTTTTGATCATTTGGAGCAGGAAGATTGTCAAAATGTGGAGGATAAGCGAACTGTCTTTGTGGAGAACGAGGGATATCTGTTCAGTGACGCATGGCCTTTTTTGATCATACATTTCAGTGAAAAAGTTGACACACCGTCACCGAAAGAGATTCTGAGAACATCTCTTGTCACGCTCGCTGAATCCTTTCAGGCCAGGCAGTGCCGCGGTTATTATCAGGGAAGGGAGGCTTACGAGGCATGGATAAAAGGACTTTCGCAGGAATCCGATTTCCGTTTTGAGCGCGACAGGGAAAATGTCATGAGGCGGCTGAATGTCAATGACAGTATGCTGTGCAATCTCGTGGACGCACGGCAGGCAGCAGCTTCCTATCTGAGTGAGAGTCGTTTTCTGCTCACAGAAAAGGAGCAGGAGCCTCTGATAAAAATAGCAGAGAACGAGCAGGCAATCGCCGATATGATTGTCGCATTTCGGGACAAGGTTTGCAGACGGTCTGGCTGTGTCATTTCCTATAATACGGTAAAGAACGTTGGCGTATCGACGCCACAGCTTCGCAGGGAGCAGATCGGTCTGCTGGAGAAGGCCTTGGCTTTGGAGGAAGAGAACTGCAGGCTCGCAGAATTGATTCTGCAAGAGATGGATTAGCGATAGTAGTTTCGAAAGCGTCTATCAAATTGGTGCACGATTTCCATTTGTTGAATGGTTACTGGATGCGAAAGGAATGATATCTTAACGGATTGATGTTTGACCTCTGATATGGTATATTGTTAATGTCAGTTTTTCCTTAAAATTGTTAAACTCTGCTATATGATGGGGGAATTATGAAAAAGAAAATTTGGTTTGTGTTGACAGAAATGATCGCTGCGATAGGATTAACCTGTGCGTGCTCCGGTGAACAGAAAGCGGAGGAACCGCAAGAGAGTGAGCGCAGTGTTCCAATAGAAACGGACGCAGAAAAACAGTCCGAGGATGCGGCAGATTTGACGCCTGCGCCTGATCTGAACCACAATGGTATCGCCGAGGAAGTGCGTCTGACAGATATGGATGATGGGATGGGACGGCGGCTGGAAATATGGGAGGATAGAGAACTGATTGATGTCGAAAATGGCTATTTTGCACATACGGGGTGGACCAGCGTATTTCTGTGTACTTTGGACGGAGAGGACTATCTATTGCGCTACCATCCAACGATGTTTCAAGGAGTCTGTGCGTACTATTATACGCTTTCTACCTTTACGGACAACAAGGAGACTGTGATACAGCAGAATATGGTTGACTTCGACATAAATTTTGGCGCACCTGTCCATAATGATTTTGATGCGGAGGAAATCGCTGCTTTTATGGGGGAAATCAATGATTTGCTTTCTCACAGTGTCCAGCTGCTCAATACTGACAGCGATCTAATTGAGACCTTTGAAAGGGAGGGGCGGCTTTACGACAGTCTGTGGTGGCTGGACGGCCAGGAGCCGGTGTTTGTGAGGGATGAGAGCAAATCTTTACTGGAAAATTTAGAGGATTTCCAGACTGCAATGGCAGCAAATCAGGAACCGGTGGTTCTCGAGGAAGCGGATGGTCTGCCCATTACGGAGCCCCTGGAAATGGCATTTTACAGCGGTGCAGGGGCGTGGATGACCGATCTTACCCTGAACCCGGATGGCAGCTTTGTGGGGGACTATGCTGACGCTGACTGTGATACGATAGATGTCTGTCAATTTCATGGGCACTTTGGGAATGTGAAAAGAATCACCGACAACTCCTGGCTGCTGACACTGGAGGAGCTGGAGCTTGACACCGGACACAGTGTGGGGGAAGAATGGGATGTGACAGAAGACGGTTATACAATCCATTATGTTTCCAGTGAGCCATATGGTTTTGACGGCAAAGACTGGACGGCCCTAAAACCGGGTGCGCAGTTTATCCTTTACAGTCCGAACGCCACTGGACACGAGCCGGGAACGGAGCTGTACGGCGCGGCAGAGTTCCAGTCCTGGATGCATGACCGTCATGGATTTGACAGTGAGGACGATATTTTGGGATGCTGGGGACTGCAGAATATGGAGACGGGACGAGGGTTCTTTGCGGACTCCGATGTACAGTGAGCTGCGTCTGTTCCAGGCAAAATTTATATTCGGAGGTAATATTTATGAGACAACGATTGATTCTGTTATTCATTTTATTAAGCACACTACTGTATGGATGTTCCGCTCAACTGCGGGAAAGGGACACAGCGACTCCGCCTGTGATCGAATTACCCGTGGTTGAAGAAAGCGGCACAAAACAGGTGGAACTATCCACGGAAGCACTTCGCGAAGATCATTCTGCACTATCGACAGAGACGGAAGCGAATCCGGCGCCTGTGAGCAGTGCGGACACAGCTGACATCGATGACATCTCTTCGGGTGCAGTCTCCCAGCCGGAAGAGGGCATGGCTGCAGCGGACAATGGTCACTACAGCGCTGCAACGGATATCCCCTCTGCTGAGGTTGAACGCTATGCGTCGCAGGTCAGGCAACAGTTTCTGGAGCACGACTGGACAGCGGTTTCTTCTGAGATTGCTTACCCTGTTACCATATCTGGCGTAACTTATCATAGCAGCGCGGATTTCCTTGACGCATCTGGCGGTTTTGACAGCAATTTGGACGAAACGTTCTTCGCTGCGCTGGAGAGCGAAGACTGTGTGGAAATGTTTTGCAGTTATGAAGGCATCATGCTTGGTGAATCCGGCCAGGTCTGGATTGCTGAAGTTCTGAATGATGACCTCACTTCCCAGGGATTAAAAATAATTGCCGTCAATGGACTTTTCAGATAAAACTTTACGCTGCATCTATCATATCAACATTCCTTTGCACGTGCTGGAAAAGAAGTTTTCTGAATCTCAGCGCGATGCAGAAAATATAATGTCCCGGACAAGCTCTTCGTGCGGGTGTTTTTCGTCTGCCTGATAGACCATAATGCCGTGGATATCGGCGCTTCGGTCAGTAAAGGCCGGAAATAGAAATCCGCACGCGGGAGGCCCGGCCTCATAATCGCCGTGCAGTGGGCAGAAAGTGCATATGATGAACTTGTAGACTTCCTCCGACTCCCACAGGTTTTCTTTGTCCCTGGCCTTGATGGGAATATCGTAGCTCCCGTATAGGATTCTGACTGCAAAGGGCTTGTCTGTTATGTACTTGTCCCCGATAAACTCATAAAAGAGTTCCAGCAGTGCGTCGTTTTTCAGCTCGCAGTCTTTTAGCCCCATTAGTATCTGCCACGTATGTCCAGCTTTTTCGTCGTCCCTGGAAAAAGGGTGGTAGATTAAATTTTTATTGGTCTCTGAAAAGGGCACGGTCTTTGCGAGCTTCAGATTGGACTCGATGTCCTTTTGCGACAGTTTGAGGAAATGTCGGTTAAACGTGCCGTCGACAAATCCTTCCTCGTCAAAATATGCGCCTGCAATGCGCGAGAAACAGTTCCTTTTCGGCGTCATGCGCCTTGTCAGTTCGAGCATATCTTCTCTGTTGATTGTCGTCATGGTTATCCCTCCCTGCATGTTTGGATGAATATAATAAAACATCGTACGCTGATAACACACCTGTTATGATTTCTTACAATAGTATAACACACATGGTCGTGGAATCCATACTTTTTCAAAAAAAGATTTCGACATGATAAAATATATCGAGAAACTGAAAACTTTTTCCAGAGTCATGACAATATACATATGCAAGGGCAAATCTTTGCAAGACGACAAGTCGATAGGTCGACATATCGACTTGAAAGAAGAAGGAGGATAACTGCTATGAATCATGATGAATTCGAGCGGTTTGTCCTGCGGTTTGGAAAGGATATTCTGCGGTTTTGCCGGATGACAGCCGGAGATGCAGAAAATGGAGACGAACTGTATCAGGACACGATGCTCAGGCTGCTGGAGAAAAAGAAAGGACTGGAAGCCACGCAGAATACAAAGAGTTACGCTTTATCCGTATCAATTTATCTCTGGAAAAATAAGAAGAAAAAGTATGCAAACAGGATGCGGCTGGTTCCGATCGACAGTATGGACGAGATGACCGATGGGGGATATGAGATATTTGCCCATGACAATGAAGCTTCGCCGGAGCATATTGTTTTGCAGCAGAATGAGATCGATATGATTCAGGGACTCGTTGCTTCCCTGCCTGAAAAGTACAGAATACCAATCTATCTGTATTATTCGGCAGATATGCAGATCAGCGAGATATCTGAGATTCTCGGACTGCCGGAAGGAACCGTCAAGAGCCAAATGCGGAAGGCAAAGAAGCAGTTAAAGGAAAAATTGGAGGCGATAGGATATGACAGATGAAAAATTGGATCAAATCTTAAAGCAGGCCCTTGCTCCTGAGGTAAATGACAGAGAAATCCAAGTATGTAGAAGGAGGAAGGGGAAAATGAAATCTGGCATAATAGGAAAAGCGGCGGCAGCGGCAGTTGCAGCGGCGGTCATTGGAATTGTAGGGCTGGGTTATTTTAATCCGGTGCTGGCGGCAAAGATTCCGCTGATTGGAAAGATTTTTGAGAAGGTTGAGGAGAATGTCACATATTCTGGTGATTATACGGATAAGGGAACTGTCCTGACGAATGAGGATCATGTGGGGAATCTGGACACATCGGACTATTCCGTGTCGGATAAAGGAATCACGCTGACAGCATCGGAGGTCTACTGTGACGGATATTCCATCTTCCTTACAGTGAATATTGAGGCAGAAGATGCAGATTTTACGCATATTCCAAGGCATTATACCGGCACGAATGGTACAGATAACCGGACAGCCGCGGGATTTTATATAAGCGGAACATGGAGCGTTAACGGAAATTCACCGGAATGGCTGGAAAATACGTTTGAAGGGGAGGTCATCGACAGCCACATCTTTGTCGGTATGCTGAAGGTAAATCTCGCGGAGAGCGTTTCCGGCAGCGGCGAACTGAACTTAAACGTAAGCGGTCTTGGGTATGACGATGACAGGATGACGGACAGAGAAGAAATATCTGCATCGCATTGGACGGATGGCAGCTGGAACATGGTTCTTCCGTTTGCGGTGAACGGGACAGAGGTAAAGACAATAGAAGTGGGCGAGAAAAAAGGGGACATTACGCTTGACAATGTGGTGATTTCTCCGTATCAGGTAATTGTCCATACGACGACACTAGGAAAGCAGAGAGAACTGACAGATGACAGGAGGGAAAAACTGCTCTCAAAAGATCCTGATTTGACAGATGCAGAGATGCTCGAGATGCTTGGGTGGTCCTATGAACCATGCTCGACGATCTGCTTTAATCAGGACGGGGAGATGCTGCACCCGGATATGGAAATAGCGGGCAGGGCTGGATTTGCTGTTCAGGGGAAGGCGATCAAAACACTGCATGTCTTCATTTTTGATAATCCTGACGACTGGTCCCGGATGGAAGAGGAAGGAATCAACAGCAGTGCTGCGGACAGGGCTGTCATCGCAAAGGAAATTCATGTGGAGTAAGTGCGCATTTTTATCTTGCAGCGATAAGGAACTGCAGAAAATAGCGGAAACATCTTGATTTCCTACAGTTCCCAGGCAGGGAAACAACTGATTATTCAGGTATGTTTCCCTGCTTTTTGTGGTATGCAGGTATTACAAGATATAGTGACAGGCGGGCTGAAAGACGGGGCGTGAACAGAAACTGAAGGGGCAGCACCAGCAGCAGGAAAGAGGGCTTGACAGCAGCGAGTTATACAGATAAAGTTATAACAGAGGCTCATAATTGGGACTGCAGGAAATAGGAATAATAAAATAAAGAAATATAAGGAGCTGCCATGGATAACAGTTTAGAGATCCATTTGTGTCAAAGGAACGGGTTACTGGCGGCAGCTCCTGAATAGGCAGGAGGAAAAGATGATATGAAGGAAATGACGCAGACAGACAGCGGCAAGTGGTGGAAACGTGCGGTGATCTATCAGATCTATCCGCGCAGCTTTGCGGACAGCAACGGGGACGGGATAGGAGACCTGCAGGGAATTATCGCGAAGCTGGACTATTTGGAGACGCTCGGGATCGACGCGATCTGGCTCTCACCAGTGTGCAGGTCTCCCCAGGATGACAACGGGTATGATATCTCTGACTATCGGGATATCGATCCGATGTTTGGTACTTTGACGGACATGGAGGAGCTGATTCAGGAAGCGCAAAAGCATCGTATCCGTATCATTATGGATCTGGTGCTGAATCACTCTTCGGACGAGCACTACTGGTTCCAGGAAGCAAAAAAGAGCAGGGAAAATCCGTATCATGACTACTATGTCTGGAGAGACGGCGTGGAGGGAGAATATCCCAATGACATGCGGGCGGCTTTCGGCGGTTCGGCGTGGGAGTGGGTTCCGGAGGTGCAGCAGTATTACTTTCATCAATTTTCTGTAAAACAGCCGGATTTAAACTGGGAAAATCCAAAGCTGCGCCGGGAGATTTATGACATGATCAACTGGTGGATCGGAAAGGGCGTGGGAGGTTTCCGGCTGGACGTGATTGACCAGATTGCCAAGGAGCCGGACAAAAAGATTACCAACAATGGACCGAGGCTTCACGAGTATCTGCGGGAACTGAGCAGGGAGACGTTTCAGAAAGCGGATCTGGTCACGGTCGGGGAGGCGTGGGGCGCTACGACAGAGCTTGCAAAGCTGTACAGCAACCCGGACAACAGCGAGTTGTCGATGGTATTCCAGTTTGAGCATATCTGCCTGGACCAGATGGAAGGAAAAGAGAAGTGGGATCTGGCGCCGCTGCCATTTATGAAGCTGAAGGAAGTGTTTGGGCGCTGGCAGACAGAACTGTGCGGAACAGGCTGGAACAGCCTGTTCTGGAACAACCACGACCTGCCGCGCATCGTCTCGCGCTGGGGAAATGACGGACAGTATCGCGCGGAGTCGGCGAAAATGCTGGCAATCCTTTTGCATGGGCTGCAGGGAACGCCGTATATTTATCAGGGTGAAGAGCTTGGAATGACAAATGTGCAGTACGAAATTGAGGATTACCGCGATATCGAGACGCTGAATCTATATCGGGAACGGCTGGAAAAAGGCTGTTCCAAAGAGGAGATTATGCGCTCCATCCATGCAAAGAGCCGCGATAACGCGAGGACGCCGATGCAGTGGAACGACGGTGAGAATGCAGGATTCACGGAAGGAACACCCTGGATCAAAGTCAATCCGAATTACAGAAAGATTCATGCAGAGGGACAGATTGGCGACGCGGATTCCATTTTTTCCTGCTATCAGAAGCTGATCCGGCTGCGCAAGGAATATCCTGTATTCGTGGACGGTGATTTTTGTCTGCTGTTGGAGGATGACAGGAATCTCTTTGCCTATACACGGACAAATGAGGATTCCACGCTTCTCGTTGTCTGCAATTTTTATGACACGACTGTCAGTTATTCGCTGGAGGAGGATCTCTCTGATATGGAACTGCTGATTAGCAGTTATAACGATGCGGGACAGACAGGGGTATTGCGTCCTTATGAGGCGAGAATGTATTTGAGGAAATCAGACTCGTGAACCGCTGTTTTGCATCCTTGTGTCATTAAAATATCGAAAAATGAGGTACGAAAATGAAAGAATATTATCGGATACATACAGAACCTGTGTGCAGGAAGGAACAGATCGCAGAGGGTGCATGCTACCGCATCAGTGTGCTGACTGTGGGGCTGGTCAGGCTGGAATACTCAGAAAAGGGTATCTTCGAGGACAGGCCGACGCAGGTTGTGTGGAACAGAAATCTGGGCGCGTGCGATTATCGGGTTTCGGATACAGAGGATTTTTTGGAAATTGTTACGGACAGGATACATCTGTATTATGATAAGAAGCGTTTTAGCGCAGACGGTCTTTTTATCAAAGTCGCAGGTGGATTTCTTGCGGAAGAAAACATATGGCACTATGGAGACACTGCAAGAACGGATGATGTGGGCGAGCTGAGAGGAACGACAAGAACACTTGACGGTGCGGACGGCGCGGCCGCGCTTGAGGACGGACTGATTTCCTTAAGGGGTTATGCGGTGATGGACGACAGCAATTCTCTGGTCATCAGGGAAGACGGGTGGATTGAGGCGCGCAAAGAGCAGGAGCAGGACTTGTATTTCTGGGGATACGGGACAGATTACCTTATCTGTATACAGGATTTTTACAGGTTGTGCGGGACAACGCCCATGGTGCCAAGATATGCGCTCGGGAACTGGTGGAGCAGATACCACAAATATACGGAAACAAGCTATCGGGAACTGATGGAGCGCTTTGCGGCAGAGAAGATTCCTTTTGCCGTGGCAGTCATTGATATGGACTGGCATCTGGTGGATGTGGAAGAGAAGTACAAAAGCGGCTGGACAGGGTACACATGGAACCGCGAACTGTTTCCGGACCCGGCGGGCTTTCTTAGCTGGCTGCACGAGCGGAAGCTCCATGTCACCCTGAATGTGCACCCGGCGGACGGGGTGCGGGCGTATGAGGAGATGTACGAAGCCATGAGCAGGGCAATGGGAATGAGCGATGCGGACAGGGAGAACGAGCTGCCGGTTGCTTTTGACGTATCCGACGAAACGTTTATGGAAGCGTATTTTGCGGTCCTGCATCACCCGCAGGAGGAGGCCGGCGTTGACTTTTGGTGGATTGACTGGCAGCAGGGAACAGCGTCAAAGATGGAGGGACTGGACCCGCTTTGGATGCTCAACCACTATCATTTTCTGGACAATGGGCGCGGGCAAAAACGTCCTATGACATTTTCGAGATATGCAGGACCGGGGAGCCACCGCTATCCGGTCGGCTTTTCGGGGGACACAGTGGTTACGTGGAGATCGCTTGACTTTCAGCCTTATTTTACAGCGTCGGCGACCAACATCGGCTATGGCATGTGGAGTCATGACATCGGCGGACATATGCAGGGGGTGAAGGATGATGAACTCAGCGGAAGGTGGGTGCAATATGGTGTCTTCTCGCCGATTATGCGTCTGCACTCGACGAACAGCCGCTTCAATTCCAAGGAGCCATGGCGGTTCAGGCCGGAAATACGCGCTGTGATGGAGGAATTCCTAAGGCTGCGCCACAGAATGCTCCCCTATCTGTACACGATGAATTACAGACAGTATGCGGAGGGAATCCCTGTGGTTCTGCCCATGTACTACGCTTTTCCCAATGATCGCGAAGCCTATCAGGTACCCAATCAATATCTGTTTGGAAGCGGGCTGATGGTGGCGGCAGTCACAACGCCTTGTATCAGGAGTCTGCGGATGGCGAAGGTAGATGCATGGATTCCGGAAGGCGAGTGGTACGATATCTTTACCGGCATGCGCTATCATGGCGGCAGGAAAATGAGCCTGTACCGCGATATCTGGTCGATTCCAGTGCTGGCGGGAGCCGGGGCAGTCATACCGTTTCAGGAGGACTATATGGAGAGCGCGGATGAGAATCCCGCACAGCTCCATCTCTATGTATATGTAGGGGCAGACGGCGCGTTTACACTGTATGAGGACGATAACAGTACGAACGATTACCGACGGGAAAAATGCGTCAGGACATGCTATCGCTGGCAGGAGGAAGAGGGCTGTTTGCATATCGGCAGCGCAGAGGGGGAGACATCGCTGATTCCGGCGAACAGAGACTATATCATTACGTTCTGCGGCATAGAGGACGCACAGGCTGCAGGGAAAGTGTTGTCGGGTAACAGCGAGTCAGTACTTGCTGTGAACAGGAAATCACATGAGAAGGAGACAGCGTGTCCAATGTTCAGCGTTGCCATAGAAAATGTTCCTGTGAATGAGGAGGTAGTCCTGCATCTAAAAGAGAGGGTAAAATCCGAAAACAACGTGGCAGACAGATGTTTCCGGATTTTGGACCGCGCGGAGATTGCATTTGATCTGAAAGAGACTGTGTTTAACGTGATTGAGGCGCAGACCGGCAACGCAGACTCGTTAGGGCAGCTGCGGGCGATGGAGCTGGACAGCGACTTGTACAGCGCGTTGGCAGAGGTGATAACAGCCTGATGTTTTGCGGGTTATGAGGCATGAAAACGGCATTGCAACTGCCGGTTGACAGTTTGAAAGGGGATAATGGTGGTGTCGCAACTGCTGTTTCTGTTATGATTGTATCATCAAAATATAATTGAGAACTGCCATGAGCAGATAAAACCACATTAAAATGGATGATGTGGAACTAAAACAGGAGGATGGTAAGATGAGTATTGCAGACAGAATACAGCAGTTGAGGAAGGAAAAAGGAATATCGCAGGAGGAGCTTGCAGATCAGATCGGTGTTTCCAGACAGGCAGTGAGCAAGTGGGAGAGCGGACAGAGCATGCCGGATATTGAAAAGATTCTTTTGCTCGGCGATTTCTTTGGGACGACAACGGATTATCTGCTGAAAGGAACTGAGCCGGTAAAGAAGGCAGACAGCAGGTGGAATGCGATGGTCTTTACGATGGCAGGGACGATCATAAATGCAATAGGACTTGTCGTTACTGTAATAATATGGACAGAGCGGCAGACGTACTATGCGACAGGCGTAGGAATTGTTATGATGTTGTTTGGAACTGGTGTATTTTTATCAGGACAAATCGTTGACAGTACAGGGAAGGCGAAGGCAAGAGATTATTTTGCGCTGCCCAATGTATGGATTTTGCTCTTTATTCCAATGTCCCTCTGCTTCAATTTTCTGAATGGTCTGCGGGGAGGCGGTTTCGGACTTCCGGCACCGGTTCCTATGCTGGTAAATTCCATTCGGACATTTGCGCTTTACTGGGTTGTATATATCGCTGTGTGCGTTGTGGTTGATCTTATGGTACACAGGGGGCGCACGGGGAAATAGGAATTTTGGAACCAGTATCCTGTATTTCACACACATTCCATATTCCTGTGTTATACTATAACAATCCATGACGTTTTTCTAGGCAATTTGCGTGGATTGCTGCCTGCGATCGCAAAAGGCTGGGCAGTTATGGAATTTTTATAGTCAGATGGAGGGAAGGAAAACGCACATCAGTATGGAAAAGGCGTCATTATGGTTACGCATTCCAGGGAGGCGGCAGAGAAAGCGGATGTGGTGATCTCGCTTCCGTTTTATAAGGTGTGATAGCGCAGTGGTTTTTACCATATCATACATGAATTTACCCTTTTTATCAATTCCATAAACGGTCCAAAACAGGTAGTATTGTTTTAAGAAGGTACTTGAAGAGTGCGATCCGAAACAGAAATGTTACAGAGTAATGCCAATGTCTGTTCAAGGCATTTGGAATAAGGAATTGTGAAAGGAAGGGATATCAGAGATGGATAGCAAAAAGCTTTCAAATGTAGTTGGCCTAGACAGGGTTCAGGTCACTGATCCTTTTTGGAAAAAGGAAGTCGCTCTCGTGCGCGATACGGTGGTTCCATACCAATGGGAGGCGCTGAATGACAGAGTGCCCGACGCGCAGCCCAGCTATTGTATGCACAATTTTAAGGTGGCAGGCGCGATTAACCAGAAGCGTGCGCAGGAGGCAGACTATGTACAGCCGGTTCACACGACCAACGGCTTTTGTGTCTGGCCGGAGAACCCGGAAGCGCCGGAGGAGAAATTCTACGGCTTTGTATTTCAGGACAGCGATTTTGCCAAATGGATTGAAGCCGTGGCGTATATCCTGCACCAATATCCAGATCCTGCATTGGAGGCGACCGCCGACGAGGCGATCGACATTGTATGCCGCGCCCAGCAGCCAGACGGATATCTGGATACATTTTATATAATCAACGATATCAGCAAGCGTTTTACAAACCTGCGCGACCATCATGAACTGTACTGCTTAGGACATCTGATTGAGGGTGCGGTAGCTTACTGTCAGGCAACAGGGAAAAGGAAACTGTTGGATGCAGCCTGCCGTTACGCAGATTGTGTCGCAGAACACATCGGACCAGAGGACGGCAAATTGCGTGGATACCCAGGACATGAGATCGCGGAGATGGCGCTTGCAAAGCTGTACGAGATGACAGGGGAGGAGAAATACCGGGAGCTGGGATTCTATTTTGTCAATGAAAGAGGAAAAAAACCGTATTATTTTGACATAGAACATGCGGTAAATGCCGATAAAGAGGAGGCGCTGCGCTATCAGTATCACCAGGCGCATCTGCCGGTGCGGGAGCAGTCAGAGGCGGCAGGCCATGCAGTGCGGGCTGCCTATCTCTATTCCGGAATGGCGGATTTTGCAAGGCTGACATCAGATGAGGCGCTGAAAGCCGCATGTGAACGGATATGGGACGATATCACGCAGAGGAAAATGTACATTACCGGCGGAGTGGGCGGAACACACATTGGGGAGGCGTTTTCTTTTGCCTATGATCTGCCCGGTGACACGGCATACGCCGAGACCTGTGCTTCCATCGGAATGATTTTCTTCGCGCAGCGGATGCTCAGGATGAGTCCGCATTCAAAGTACGCGGACATGATAGAACGCGAGCTCTACAACATTGTTTTAGGCGGTATGGGACTGGACGGAACCAGCTTTTTCTATGTGAATCCTTTGGAGGTAGTCCCGGAGGCATGTCACCAGGACAGCCGGAAAGAGCATGTCAAGCCAGTCCGGCAGAAGTGGTTTGGCTGCGCCTGCTGTCCCCCGAACCTGGCAAGGCTGATCAGTTCTATTGGATCGTATGTGTTCACAGAGACAGACGACACGTTATTTGTTCATTTGTACATGGGAATCCACATGGAAAAAAAACTGCAGTCTGGCATGGCAACGATTGACATGCAGTCCGGATTTCCATGGAACGGAACGGTCAGCGTCCATGTGGAGTGCGAGGCGGAAGAGACGTTTACGATCGCTTTCCGCATTCCGGGATGGTGTGCAAAATACGAAATAATTGGTATGGACAGCGCAGATACTGCAAAAAGAGACAACGCTCCGGCTTACATAGCGCGTGACGCCAATTTGTGCGGCAAGAACATGTATGCCATCAGCGGAGAGGAAAAAGATGGTTATCTGTATGTCACAAAATCTTGGAAGTCGGATACCATACAGATTACATTTCCGATGGAAATACAGATGGCTGCATCGGATACCAGAGTGCGCGAGACGATTGGAAAGGTGGCAATACAGCGGGGACCAGTCGTGTACTGCCTGGAGGAGGCGGACAATGGAAAAGATATGCACCTGTTAAAAGTCGATGAAAACGCCCGGTTTGAAACGGAGGAAAAAACAATCGCAACAGAATCCGTCATCGCGGTCAAGGCGCAGGGGTGGAGACAGCGAAAGGTACAGAATGCAGGTCTGTATTTTGCACATTCCAAAACAGAATATGAGCGCACAACCCTGACATGGATTCCCTATTACGCGTGGGCAAACCGGGGAGAGGGGGAAATGCAGGTCTGGACACGGATCTGATTTGGAATACAGCCTTACATTCCGGCGTGATATGTGATATGATAGATGCAGTTTCTATTATGTGATTTGCTGATACATTGTGTGAATGTCTCAGGGACTGCCACTTTGGAACAGTGTACGGCAGCTTGCGCCGGAGGAGGGATGGTATGTATTATGCGTTCGAGTTGTCTTCACAGCGCAGGATTGTGGAGGCAAATTATAATACATTTGTGAATCCCCTGCTGCACCCGAACCGTGTGATGCAGCTGCACGACTTTCTCTATATACTGGATGGGGACTGGGAGATCGCATTGGAATACGATGAGGACTGTAAAATATTTCCAGTCCGGAAAGATGACCTGATTATTCTGCCTGCGCAGGTTCACCATTATGGGACACAGCTGTGCAGTCCCAATTCACGGAACATGTATCTTCATGTGGAACCTTTACCGGGAGATTTTGCAGTGGGTCAGGCAGGATGTCGTGAGATCGGCGAGAACGTTGTATTACTGCCGACAGTCATTCACTGTGGCAGTAATATTGAGATCAACAGATATTTTTCGGAGATGATCGCGGTCTGCTGGAAGGATACGCTCCACAAGTCAAACAGACTTTCGTGCCTGTTTGACTTGTTGTTATGTGAAATCAGCGAACAGGAGTCAGCGACGGTAATAAATTCAAAATGTGGCGCTTTTGTCAACGAGATTGCTCACTTTTTACGCTCCAATCCTGAAATATTTTATTCCGTATCAGATATTGCCCGGCAATTTTACGTCAGTGAGAAGACCCTGAATAAACGGTTCAAGACAGTATACAATAGAACCTTCTACGCATGGCAGATGGATCAGAAACTGGATATGGTGTATCAGTCTTTGCATAATAATGCCGATATCACTCTGAAAGAAACCGCAGTCAACTTTGGGTTTTATGATGAATTCCATCTGAGCCGTGCGTTCAAAAAGAAGTTTGGTGTGGCTCCAAAGTATGTGCGATAGTACAGATAGGATTGCAAATGCCAGTTTGGCGATGCAGAATCAGAATACGTGGCTGACTGTAAACTGCCGGATACCGACTGCCGCTGTCAATGGTGCACAGGCAGTCGGTTTTGATTATGCATTTTGTGAGGACTTGAGGCGCGCAATCTCGGCCTGCAGTCGTTCAATCTCCAAGTCTTTTTGAACCAGCTCGCTCCTGGAATGAGCCAACTCACTGTTTGCCAGCGTTAATTCATCGTTTGCTTGAGCCAACTCACTGTTTGCCAGCGTTAATTCATC
>CAMWXE010000089.1 GCA_947178145.1 uncultured Lachnospiraceae bacterium
CGTATGCCTTTTTTATCAGGACATAAAAACCAACAAAAATTATCTGCACCCATGTAGGAACATATGATTGAAGTATGTAGAGGAGCGTGATATAATTGGGATAGGAAAGAGAAGATAGTTCTATAGGAGGTGTGGAGCATGGGAAAGGTTGCTTGTGAGAAATGCGGTACTGAATTTAAGTTTGAGATTGCAAAAAATTTTGAGTGCTGCCCTGTGTGTGGTGCTTCCTTTAGTGATGATGTGGATTGTGTAAATCAAAAGGAAATGCAAACATTCTATTATTATGATGATGGTAGTGCCACTTTAACAAAGACGTTGTATAATCATACAACACCTATATATACATTTCAGGCAGTAGACATGAAAGATGCAGAAAGACAGTTAAAAGAAGTATTACCTAATAGTCCATTGTTTGGATTAAATCCATCATCACAAACAAGATGTCCAAGGTGCCATAGCACAGAAATACAGCTTGTTCCCAGAAAATTTAGTTTATTAACAGGATTTGCCACTAATAAATTTGACAGAATGTGTGTCAGATGTCAAAAGAAATTTTAATTAGAATTGAATAATTGATTCATGAGAGAGGTTTAAGACAATCTCTCTTTTATTATGTCCAAAATCAAGGAGGAAACGAAATATTGAGTAATAGCAATAATGAATTTGTAATAAAATTGTTGGCTTTGTTGGATGAACAGAAAAGCAAGACGCAGATAAACACCAATATTAAGGACTTAGAAAAAGTGGTCAGAAAATTAAAACTGACAGCTACGCTTGCAAAAGGAACTACAAAAACTGAATTAAACCAGACAATAAAACAGATTGAATCTCAGTTGCGACAGATTAAATTACAGGCGAAAATTGATAATCGTCAATTGAACAGGGAAATAAATAATGCATTGAGAAATGTGTCTGCAAGAGATATCAACCTCAATATCAACAGTAATAGTGAAAGACTGACTGCACAGGTAAGAAGG
This sequence comes from uncultured Lachnospiraceae bacterium, assembly GCA_947178145.1. GTDB lineage: Bacteria > Bacillota > Clostridia > Lachnospirales > Lachnospiraceae > COE1. Next base: position 978 of record CAMWXE010000089.1, read on the forward strand.
GCTGTTTCACAGGCGAGGGAATTTGTAGAAAGAAACCCAATCAGTGTAAATATTGATTTGAAAAGGGAAAAGCTGTTAAACCAGCTCACAGCGTTTACCAATAAGCACACAAAAATCAACGAATCGTCATACTGGCTTGGCGAGGCTGAAAGACTGCGTACAGTAATCAGTTCTGTCACAAACAGAGACGAATTAAGGAATGCAACAGACCAGCTACAGGTATTTACATCAGGCGTGAGAGCTACAGGATATGCAGCAGTTTCTACAACTGACAGAATCAAAGGAATGCTGGGGAGCATCATTAAAGTAGGGAATTATTTTGGATTGGCGTTTGTAGCAGTCAATAAATTCCGGCAATCTTTAAGTACTTTGAAAACGAATGACACGATACTTACAGAAATTAGTAAGACAAGTGAAATGACCAAACAGCAACTTAAAGAATTAGGTAACGAAGCCTTTAAGGTTGCGAGTAAATATGGTCAGACATCAGGAAATTACCTGCTTGGTGTTCAGGAGATGGCGCGTTCTGGTTACGAAACGTTATCAAAAGAACTGGGTGAGTTATCGTTACTTGCACAATCAGCCGGAGATATGACAGCGGACAGCGCGAATAATTATCTGTTAGCTACGGATGCAGCATATAAATATAGCGGAAGTGTTGAGAAATTAAATGCTGCTCTTGACGGGGCGAACTATATAAGTAATAAAAATTCTGCATCATTGACTGATATAGCTGATGCGACACGTGTTTCCGCTTCATTTGCCGCAAACGCCGGAGTTGCTATTGATGAACTGACAGCGGCAGAAGCAACAATGATTGCGGTAACGAAAAGAAGCGGCTCCGAAATTGGACGCGCTTTTAGAAGTATTGTCCTCAATCTTCAACAGGTATCAGGTGAATTTGATGGTGAGGTTATCGACGAAGAACAGCTCAAAAAAGTAGAAGACAGATGTCATAGTTTGGGTGTAGAACTTGAATATATGAAAGATGGCGTGCCCACTCTTAGGAACACAATGGATGTTCTTAGAGAATTAGCAGAAGTTTATAATTCATTACCAGATAATAGTGCAGAAAAGCAAGGGTTAATTGCAGATATTGGGGGTAAATATCATGCTAACGCGCTGAGTGCCCTTCTCAGCCGCTGGGATATGTACGAAAAGATGCTTGGAGAGTTTTCGCAAGGGGCTGGTTCAGCACTTGAAGAAGCCAACAAGACAGCGGATTCGTGGGAGGGACGGCTTGCACAGTTACAGAACAGTTGGGATAGCTTTGTTAATACCCTGACAAATAAAACCGCTGTTAAAGGTGGCGTATCTTTTCTTGATAATACGATCCAAGCATTTGAGAAATTGACGGAAACAGTTGGTGTATTACCTGTTTTGTTAACGACAATTAATGCTTCGATGTCAGCACTCAATAAGAATTATGGAATAACACAGATATATAATAAGAGTACCCATAAGATTGATCTACAGGGTAGTTTTATGGGGATTGATATTACAGCCTATAAAACACAAGCTAACCATTTTCGTGAAGCTGAAAGCGCTATTAGAGGGTGGAATACAGAACTTGCTAATGGAGTTACAGATATTACTTCATTTGGTAACGCTACAGTACGAAACAATGAACAATTACGTGCATATCTCCAGACAACATCAGTAGATGCACCCGCTTCATTAAATGGATATAGGTCATACTTAAACGCAGCAGGTCAGTCTACGGATGCATTACGTTTAAAGACTGTATTAATGACTTCTGCAATGTCAATAGGATTCAGTTTCGCTTTACAGGCAGTGTTCCAGTTAATACAGGCAGGTGTTACGGTTATTGACGACTGGATTCATAGAATAGAGAAAGCAAACGAGGCAATGGACGAAGCTGTTGGTGAGTATGAATCTGCGAAATCCAGTCTTGAAAGTATAAACACAGAATTAGAAGAACAGAACAAGAAAATGGATGAGCTTCTATCCAAAGATAAACTCACTTATGCTGAAAAAGGACAGCTTGAAGAATTACAGGCAATCACAAGGGAACTACTTCTTCAACAGGATATTGAACAGCGACGCGCAGATAAAGCATCAAAAGATGTAGCTGAAAAGACTGTTGATGCATATAACAAGCAGTATGGCAAATATGATATTTCCAGAGAAAAACTGAATGAAAACTTTGAGTATACAAAGTCTACAGGTGCTTTCATAATCGCTGATAGCGAAAACGACATCATAGGAAATATAGCAGCATATGTACATGCAACTGAAATGTTGACCGAAGCGCAGCAGGAATATGAGACGGCTCTAAATAACGGCGAAAATACAGAATTTCTTATTAAAGATGTACAAGATTATATTGATGCAATTGATGATTATTCAGATGTGTTAGACCAGAATATATCTGACCTACAGGAGAAACGTCTTGCACTTGAAGATGAATACAATAAAGTGATTGAAAAGCGTGAGAATGGTACAGCACCACTGACATCTTATGAGCAGGATACGATCAATACATATGAATCCATATATGACGCTATGAAGCTGATATATGAGTATACAAATCAGAATGCTTGGAATAACATGGAGATATCCAATATCTTCAATACCGAAGGTATTGAGAAAACAAAAGAAGAACTTGTTTCAATGTACAAATCTGGCGAATTAGCGTCATCAGAGATGCTTGAACAGTTCCCAAAACTCAATCAGGCAATCAAAGAAAGTGAAATCATCGTTGGTGAAGGTTCAGATGCGTTCAAAGAGTTTTATAATGAGATCGCGGCACTGGCAGAAGAAACAACAGATGTAGTTAATGATGTTACCAACAAAGTAAACTTATTCAACCAACTCACAACCTCCAAAGATGCATTTGACAAATTCCAGTCATCAGTAAAATCAGCGGCGGATGCATATTCAACTCTGATGTCAGGTAATTATACATCATCTGACATGCTCGATTCAATACAGGCAATTAATGAAGCTGTATCGGATATGGGCGGTTCGTTGAACTGGGAGTTTATAGATGGTCAGACACAGGTAAATTCATTAGACCTGTTGGGTGATGCAATTGAACATATCTCACAAAAATATGCTGAAAGTGTCCTATCAGGAGCAGGGATTGATGTGGACAGCAAATTTGGTCAGATGCTTGCTAACAACATTATACAGGCACAAAAAGCAGGTACACAATTAGAGGTTTTAAATGACCAGATTGATTCATTGCAGTCAGCATACAGCGATCTCACGGATATTGTGGACACATATAATGAGACAGGTTATATTACTTTTGACCAGCTACAGACATTGCTTGAAATGGAGCCGCAGTATTTATCATGTCTGATTGATGAAAACGGACAGCTACAGTTGAATCAGGCAGCTATGGCTGAACTTGCAAACCAGAGATTAAATGATGCTGAGGCACAGGCAATCCAGCAGGCTATTACAGAATTAGGACAGCTTGCATTACAGGATGAAAAACAGGCAGTACAGGAGAACGCAGAAGCCTTTACAAATGCAGTCAATGACCTTGCAAATTACAATGCAGAATTGGCTAATACTATAGCTGAGGCGACAGTTGGTGCGGCGGCAATACGTGATTTGAATGCGGCGATAAGCGGTGCTGAAGCTCAGGGTGCGAATGATACCCAAATCAATACAGTGCTTGACAACCTTAATACGAAATTACAGCTTATTGGAAGTGTAAGAGATAAGGTTGCAGCAGGTGGATTAGGTTCCGTGGTAAAATCAGGTTCCAGCTCCAGCTCTAAATCCGAAAAAGACACCACAAAAGAATTTGACTGGATTGAACAGGCAATTGAGAATGTTGAAAAGGAAGTCCAAAACCTTGATGAAGTTGTCAATTCAGCCTACTCAACATTTTCACAAAAGAATGAAGCACTCGCAAAAGAGATCGGCAAAGTCAGTGAAGAGATTGATTTACAGCAACAGGCATATGCTGAATATATGCGGAAGGCTGATTCAATTGGTTTACCTGAACACTACAAAGAACTTGTCCAGAACGGTACGATCGGTATAGAAGAAAATACAGATGAAAATCTACAGGAACAGATAGACGCATATCAGAAATGGTATGACAAAGCCATAAACGCTTCTGATGCTATCAAAGAACTGAAAACTGACATGAAGGATCTGTATGTCAGTGCATATGAATTACAGACTGATAACCTCAAAGAAAGACTTGACAGTGATTCCATTACCCAAAAGCAATACTTAGAGGGACTAAAAGCTGCATATGAACAGTTCTATGCTAACTTAGAAGATTTTGCTCAACAGTATCATGAAGCTGTGCTGGAATATCTTGATGAAGAAAAAGGATATCTGAATGATGTTGCTGGTGCTGCTGCTTCCTTGCTTGACAGAGAGATTGATAGAATCCAGGACGATGCAGATGAGCAGGAAAACAGGCTGAAAAAGCAGATTGATTTGCTGGAGAACAGGAAGAAGCCATTAGAAGATGAACTTGATGCTTTAGAGGATAAAGCGAAAAGGGAAGAACAGATATTAAATCTCCAAAAAGCTCAATATGCTCTGGCGATGGCTGAAAACCAAAGACCAAAGCTGGTATATACCGAAGAAAAAGGCATGATCTACACGTCAGACCCACAAGCTATCAGAGACGCTAAGAAAGATGTTGATGATGCCAAACTTGAAATTCAGAAGCAATCCATACAAGACCAGATCGACGCGCTTGATGACGAGATAGACAGGTATAATGACCTCATAGACCAGATCAACAAAGCCGCTGATGACCAGAACGACGCACTTGAAAAGATAAAGAATAAATGGCAGGAAGTAATAGACCAACAGGAATATGCAAAAAATGTGTCACTGCTCACGGGTGAATTTGGCACAAGTGCAATCACCAAAATTCTGACAGGAAATGACGATGATCTGCTTGCACAGTGGAAAAACAACTATATCACCACTCTTGCAGGTATTGATATGGAGAGTCAGGGATACATTGGCAGCATGACATAGCAGATTGCATCCTTATATGGCGTGGACTTATCTCCATTGCAAAGTCAGTTCCAGGGTGTAAAAGAGTCTGTAAATGGTATGACAGATGCGTTAAGTGCTGCTGCTAATGCTGTAGGGATTGGTAATGTATCTGATAATACTACATCTAATCCTACTGTTGCAGATGGTACTACTGCCCCATCTACAAGTACAGACTCATCATTAGAAAGTGCCATTGTAAACGAGACTGAAACTGCCATGAATGCTTTTGACCAGCACACAGACAAGCTCACCAATGAAGTGATACCAGCTATCCAGGCAGCCACACAGGAAATGAATACATTTAATGACGCTGCTGATATGGATATTGAAAAGACTATCACTATCCATTATGAGACAACAGGAAATAAACCGTCTGGTGAGAGTAATATTGCTGTGGGAAAAGCCCATGTTGAAGGTACTGCAAAAGTATCAGGTGATTGGTCTGTGCAGTCTGATGAAAAGGAAGCATTAGTTGGTGAGGTTGGAAGGGAACTTGTAGTAAGGCAGGGTAGATTCTTTACTGTTGGTGATAATGGTGCTGAGATGTTCCCCATCAAGAAAGGCGATATTGTCTTTAATCATGAGCAGACAGAGGAACTTCTTAAAAATGGACATATCTCTGGACATGGTAAGGCTTATGCTGACGGCACTGTCGGCGGTGGTAAATACCTTATGTCTGACGGTAGAATATCGAGACCTTTACAGCCTGGTGACAAAATGTATGACATGATGCAGAAGTTTAACACTTACTTTAATAGCATTGACCGAAATGTGGAGAAGCTGACACCTAATTCATTCTATGACCATCAGAAGCAGATGGAACAGATGGCTAACCAGATAACGAATAACAACAATGTGGTCAACAACAATAAAAATGTTCAGCCTGTGGTGAACCATAATCAAATTCATGTCACACTGCCAAACGTGACAAATTCAACTTCGGCGGACGAACTATTAAGGGATTTGCAGTCTATACATTTGAAGAAATTTCAGGTAAATTGGTAATCGTTTAAAATAAAAAATTCGAAATCCGATCATAAAACGGTTGGATTTCGGTATTTAATACAGTTAGGAGAAAAGATAATGAAGCAATTAACAAAGGAAGAATTAACGGATGTTGTATACGATAATTGGGAAAAGGTATTTGAATCAAATATAAACGGAAAGAAAAAGCGTTTGATGGATTCTATTAAAGGATCAGAGGATAATTGTGCTGAATTGATGGTAAAACTTGTTATAGCATATGGGAACGAGATAATGAATGAGTGTAGCCAAGTTATTTCAGAGACACTATATAGCGTTCTGTATACAGAGTAATTAGTCAAAATATTTAGGAGAATGATATCAGAATGAATAACATAGCAGATGAAATTTTAAAAGCAATTAAATATGCAATAGAAAGAACAACTGTAAATTGTGACCGCACTTACAAATCAGTCATTAAGAGAATTGATAAAAAGGGATATGTGGTTATAGATAGGACGGGTAGTGAACGAACTGTAAAGTGCTGTATTCCTGGGACTGAATTTAAAGTTGGACAGAGTGTCTGGATAAAAGAACCGATGGGAGATTTAAAGGGATTGCATATTTGCGGTGTTGTGTAGATTATAGAGTAAATAGTGAATAGAAAAATGTAACTTGTAGTTGAAGTATATTTGTGATTCGTTGACTTATTATTTATTGCGGACAGGGAATGTCTTTGTGTCCCTGTTCCATTATTGTATGTAACTATTGTAAGATTATTAAAATATTGGATTATTTGAAATTATTGATTATTTGAGATTATTATTGATTGAAAAGTGAATATAGAGGTTTAAGGTTTGCATGAAGGCACTGGCATACTCACTGGTGCCTTCTATTATTTGATATTGAGAATTTATATAAATTGGAGGACAATTTTATTGGGCAATATAGTAAAAGAAGTTCCGATTTGGGAGAAATCAAATTTAACAGTAGAGGAAGCCGCAGCATATACAGGTATTGGTATCAATAAAATTCGTGAGATGTCAAACGGGGATAACTGTCCGTTTGTATTATGGGTAGGTAATAAGAGATTAATCAAACACAGAAAATTTGATGAATATGTGGAAAAACAGTTTTCAATATAAAATAAATGGTAAACAGGGGCTTGGTATGATACAATTGATAATCATATTAAGGCTCTTTTTGATTTGAAAGGAGCAATACATATGGCAGATAGAAGGAAAGACAAATGTGGAAAGGTTCTGAGAAAAGGAGAGTCACAGCGAAAAGATGGTACATATATGTATCGTTGGGCAAACAATGACGGCGAAAGAGAATGCATATATGCTCGTACCTTAAATGAATTAAGGGAATTGGAAGAAAACATAAACAGGGATATGGTGTTAGGTGTATGTCGGAAAGCTCATACATTGAATGAACAGATTGAACGATATCTGAGAACAAAAGTAAACCTTGCAAATTCAACAAAGGAGAATTACAAATATTATTTCAATCATGTGATTAAAGAAAGTCGTATAGGGAAAACAAAGGTTACAGATATAAGAAAATCAGATATTCTGCTTTTTTATAATTCCTTGACTGAGCAGGGATTGAGCATAGGAACCATCAAGATTATCCATAAAATCATACATCCAGCACTTCAGCTTGCATGTGATGATGACGTGATTAACAAGAATCCGGCAGACGGGTGTACAAAGGACTATATAGATAACCCTGAAAAGAAGTATGCACTAACCTTTGACGAGGAAAAGGAGTTTCTGACAAGAATAACTTTACGACCAAGAATGAAGCGTTATTATCCAATGTATGCCATTATTTTAAAGACAGGAATGCGCATCAGTGAAGCAGTTGGATTAACCTGGAACGATATATCTATGGAAAATCGGGAGATCAATATCAATCATCAGATTCAATATCGCATGTTAAATGGTACAACACAGCTATATGCAACTGATACAAAGACAAGTGCAGGCAGAAGGACAATTCCCATGACTGATGAAGTGTACCAGTTGTTTATAGAACAGAAAAAAGTGTGGCTAAATACAAAGAAAGATACCAATTTTGAAGTGGACAGCTATAAGAACTTTGTATTTGTTTCCCATATGACAGGGAAGTGCATGAATCATAACAGTGTAAGGCGTATGATGCGGACAATTGTGGATATGAATAAGGAAAGAGAAGTGCAATTGCCGGATTTAAGTCCACATATTTTAAGACATACTGCCTGCTGTCGGTATGCAGAATCAGGATGTGACATTAAAGTGCTGCAATACCTTATGGGACAGACGGATATAAAAACCACAATGCGGGTGTACAATCATGTTGATATTGAACGTGTGAAACGTGAGCTGAACAGGCTTAAACAGCGGGATTCTGAACAAAAAAGTTTACACTAAAATTTACACCATTTTGCCGTAAATTTATGTGAAAATATGTAGATTTACGTGTGAAAACGAAGAAATAAGCACAAACCATATATTTCAGAAAATGCCGAAAAACCCCTTGATTTTCAAGCCTTTTCGTGCTATAGTAATCTACGGAAACAAAATAACAAATCTTCGGGGCAGGGTGTGATTCCCTACCGGCGGTAAAGTCCGCGACCCACTTTTGGCTCAATTATGTATAGCATGAGAACGAAGTGGCTGATATGGTGCGATTCCATAACCGACAGTAAAGTCTGGATGAGAGAAGATAGAGATCCTTTGCAGCAATGGAAAGGATGATATGTTGTGTATAAAGCCCCGAATGCTTCCGGCATTCGGGTTTTTATGTGCAAGCCGCTCCATGCCCACTCCTCGAAAGAAAATGAGCAAAAAGGAGATTGAACAGTATGAATCAGTTTATTGCAAACATTATTGAGAACCTCACATTCGTGTTGGAGTTTGTGGGAATTGTCGTGGTGTTAGTGCTTGTCGCGGTAATGGCAGAGAAGCTCATAGCGAAGCAAAATGGCGAGAAGGGCAAAATTCTGACAGCGCGCAAGACCGCCATGATTGGCATGTTTTCTGCCATTGCGGGTGTTCTGATGACAATTGAGCTTCCCGTACCGTTTGCACCGCCCTTTTATGGGATTGACGCCAGCGAGCTTCCTGTCCTGCTATGCGGCTTTGCGTTTGGCCCTGTAGCGGGTATCCTCACAGAGTTTATCAAAATTATTATTAAATTACTGTTTAAGCCGACATCTACTGCATTTGTTGGCGAACTCGCTAACTTCTGTGTGGGCTGTTCCATGATTCTGCCAGCGACACTGATCTATCATGTGAAAAAGAGAAAGATGACAGCCATTATCGGTAGTGCAGTAGGAACCCTCTGTATGACCATATTCGGCACGCTCTTCAATGCCGTGTACCTGCTCCCAACCTTTGCGGTGATGTATGGTATGCCGCTTGATGCGATTATTGGAATGGGAACAGAGATCAATTCCAATATTACGAATGTACTTACGTTTGTGGCGTTTTGTGTAGCGCCGCTAAACCTGTTAAAAGGTTCCGGTGTATCAGTTTTGACATTTTTGCTGTATAAGCCATTAAGTCCGATTCTCAAGGCGTCCTATGACAATTCTGGTGCGAAAAACAGACGTGCCAAAAGAGTTTAAACACGAAAATTTATTAAAAAGGCACTCTTGCTTAATGATAGCAGGTGTCTTTTTTTGTTCGTATTGTTCAGCAATTTTTTCATAAATTATTACAAAATGATAAGTAAAAATTTATAAACAATACATAAATATGAGTTGCTCTTAATACATTTTTTAGGTATTGTAAATTAATGTAAAATTAAGAAAATATTAAAGACAAAATGAAGTAACAGTGCTATAGTATGAGTTGTTCAGACAGGCGGATCCAAAACGTCACATGTAATTTCTGTCGGGGAAAGAGTTCATGTCAACCATTTGTGAAAATAATGCCTGAGCAGAACGATTATTGTTTAAAAAGTGAGAACGGGGAAATGAGAGATGGGTGAGACGCAAAACAAAACATTAATAGAAATAAGGGACATGAGAAAGATTTACAACCCCGGTGAAAACGAGGTACATGCGCTTGATGGAGTAGATCTTACGATATGTGAGCAGGAGTTTGTAGCAATCATAGGGCACTCCGGTTCGGGGAAATCTACGCTTATGAATATGCTTGGCTGCCTTGATGTGCCAACTACAGGCACCTATATGCTGCATGGCATAGATGTGTCGGATATGGATGACGATGAACTGTCAGATGTCAGAAACAGGGAGATTGGATTCATTTTTCAGGGTTTTAATTTAATACAGAATCTGACTGCTGTAGAGAATGTAACCCTGCCGTTAATCTACCGTGGGGTTGGCAAAAAAGAGCGTGAGCAACTGGCATTAAGCGCACTTGAAAAAGTGGGGCTGTCGCACAGACTTGACCACAAACCGGCACAGATGTCAGGCGGTCAGCAGCAGAGAGTGGCGATTGCGAGGGCTATCGCACAGGCGCCGCCCATCATACTTGCCGACGAGCCAACTGGCAATCTCGATTCAAACTCAACAAAGGAAATTTTGCAGATACTGCGGGAGCTTCACAGTGAAGGACGGACGGTGATTCTGATCACACATGACAATGAGATTGCAGAACAGGCAGACCGCGTTATCAAGATACGTGATGGCAAGATTGTTTCGGATACAAAGCAGGATGTGGCAGTGCATCAGGATATCAACCAGGAAAAAGGAATGGAGGATGAGAAAAATGAGTAAGGGAGAGAAAAAAGCGCAGAATACAGAAGGGGTAAAAAAGTCACACAGACGCAGGAAGAAGCGGTTGAAAATCATCATACCTGTAGTTCTGGTACTTGTCATATTTTTTGCTGTAAAGTCTTTTTCAGGGGAAGAAAATACAGCCATCCCCGTTTATACAGACAATGTTTCCAGAGGAGACATTGACACAGAACTCAGTGTCAGTGGAATCGTAATCGCCGAGGAAGCGATCACCTTTTTTGCGCCAGCCAATACTAAGATAGCAGGCATAGAGGTGAGCAAGGGCGATGTTGTCAAGGCTGGCGATGTACTTATGTGCTTTGATGAGGAGGCTGTGGCCTATGCAAAACAGCAGAGTGAGCTGGCGCAAAGGATCAGTTCGGCAGACTACAAATCCAATGTGGAGTTCAATAATGAACAGAAGGTAAAACTTGCGGAGGCAGAAGCAGAGATTATAGAGTGTGAGGCAGAAATTTCCAACTATGAGAAATGGATTGAGGAATTGACAGATGGCATCACAGATGTGACGGCATTGAGAAAATCGGATTTATATGCAAAGATCTACAGCATTGAGAAGGAGATGAATACATATGACTTGGCAATGCAGTTTCCGACAGAAGATACGGATATCGAAATGCTGTCACGCAAAAAAGTAGAAAAGCAGAATGAATTAAATAAGCTGAACAACGAACTGAGTTTGCTTTCTGACTACAAGACAGACTATGGATGGGAAGATATGCTCACACAGGCCAAAAAAGATCTTGCCGATTATCAGGAGCGCCTTGCGGAAGCAAAAAGTGTTAAGGCAGGAGCAGAATCCGCTGTTGTAAATGACAGTAAACTGGTCGGCTATGCGCTGAACAAAACGAAAACAGAGTTGGAGAATGCCGATGCGGAAAGAAAATATGAAGCGGTATTAAATGGCGTTGTGGCATCATTTAACGGCGTGATATCCGACTTGAGTGTAGTGGAAGGGGCATCGGTGCAGGAGGGCACACAGCTTATGGTTCTCGAGAGCTTTGACAATGTCTGTGTCGAGTTTCAGGCCTCCAAATATGCATTAGAGACACTTGCAGTAGGGCAGCCAGCGGAGATTACGATATCTGGAAAAAATTACACAGGAACGGTTTCCAAAATCAATCATGTGGCTGAGACCAATTCGTCAGGGACACCAATGGTTGCTGCCAGAGTACATATTGACAATCCGGACGAAAACATTTATCTTGGCATCGATGCAAAGATAAAGATTCTGACAGCAAGCGAAAAAGGCGTTCTTCAGGCACCGGTGGAGGCAGTCAATGTAGACAGCCAGGGTCAGTTCTGCTATGTGATTGAGAATGGTATATTGACCAAGAAATATGTTAACACAGGTATTTCTTCAGAAACGTATATTCAAATCATGGACGGTTTGACGGAGAATCAGGAAATTGTAACAACATCTGTTTATGGAATTGGTCTGGATGAAGGAATGGCGGTATTGGCTATGCCGATGTCTGGAATGTCAATACCAGATGCGTCCACACCATCCGGCACAATTGCTGAGGATGCTGCAGTCCCGGAGCGTACAGAAGACGAAGCGACAACGCAGGACCACACAGAGGGTGACACAGCAGCGTCACAAGAGCAGACGGAGGATGAGACGGACAATGGCTAGGATGATAGAGTATATTAAAATAGCCCTGATGAATATTCTCGGCAACAAAGGACGCTCCTTTTTGACAATGTTAGGCATCATTATCGGTATCTCATCTGTCATCCTGATTGTCTCAGCAGGAAATGGATTTAAGGTTGGCATCAGCGGACAGCTTGACGAGCTGGTTGGCGGATATGTGCAGATCTATGCAGACGTGCCAGGTGACGAGGCGGACTCTATTTGGTTTACAAATGATGATATTGAGCTGATTTATGAGAAAGTTTCCCATGTTAAGGGAGCGACGGATGTGTGGTCTTTTGGCGCGCAGGCCACTGCTCAGAGCACAAAGGGGACATTTACTGTGGCACCGATGTTTGGTAATGAATCCTTGCAGTACTATGACAATGCACCAATTGTCAGGGGGCGTTATTACAATAAGAATGAGGCACAGAGCTCCGGCAAAGTGTGTGTTATCAACGAGAGAGGCGCAAAGAAATTATTTGGGTCCACTGACGTGATTGGACTTGAGATTAGTATGAGTCTGTGGGGGATTACAGAGGACTATACCATCGTTGGTGTGAGAAAGGACAATGATTCGATAGCGAAGCAGATGACAACAGGCACAGGCGCGGATGTATCGATGGAGATTCCGCTTACCACATTGGAAGATTTGTATGGATATTATACAGATGAGTTTTCGTCCTTTATTGTGTTTGCAGACTCGTCCGAATATGTCACAGAGATCGCAAAGCAAGTGAAATCCTTGCTGGAGGCGAGATATAATGTGCGTGGAAAAGATTACATTCAGGCATACGATATGGCGAGTCAGGTCGACATGATCAGTGATATCCTGAATTATGTGACAATATTTATCATGCTTGTTGCCGGCATTGCACTGATTGTTGGCGGCATTGGTGTTATGAATATCATGCTGGTATCCGTGACAGAGCGAACAAAGGAGATCGGCATCAGAAAAGCGCTTGGAGCAAAGACCGGATCGATTTTATTTCAGTTTCTGATGGAGGCAGTGATCATTACATTAATCGGAGGATTTGTTGGAATTGTTCTGGGTGTCCTCGGCGCAAGAGGGATCTGCAGTATTGCGTCAAGTTTAGGCATGAGTGGCATGGAGGCAGTGATTGATCCTACGGTCGTCCTCGCAGCAACAGGATTTTCCTCTTTGATTGGCATCTTTTTTGGGATTTATCCCGCCAGAAAAGCGGCCAGACTCAGCCCGATTGAAGCGCTCCGCCATGAGTAAACAGTTATGAAAAATTACAGAATGACTTGCACTTTGGTTACTTTTTGGTATACTGTATTAAGGAACCAGATTGTTATGGAAGTGTATATTTTGGGAAGCACCTGTATCATTCAAAGTACAGGTGCTACATTTGTTACATATGTTAGGTACGGAAAGGACAGGACACAGGATGGAATTGGAATTTGATGTCAGGGTAACGGCGGGCGTGTTATATGATTATCTTTTGTTTCACACGTACACCAGTTTCTCGGGGATGCTTGGCACACTTGTAGGTGTATTTCTGGTTATGGCGTTTATCGCAACGACGCATGTGATTTATCTGATCGCTGGTGTAGTAATTATTGCATATCTGCCAGGGGCGTTGTTTTTAAGAGCGATGCAGCAGGCACAGAACACGCCGGCATTCAAACAGCCGCTTCATTATAAGATGACAGATGAAGGGATTTGTGTTTCGCAGGGGGAGAGCGAGGAACAACAGAGCTGGGACAGCTGTGTGAAGGCAGTGTCGACAGGAAGAAGTATCATACTATATACATCAAGGACAGCTGCTTCCATCTTTCCGAAAAAAGATTTAGGTGACAAAAAAGAAGCGTTGGTGCAGATGATTTCGACACACATGCCGCCAAAAAAAGTCAGGATACGCTTTTAAGTTCAAATAGGAGTGATAGGGTGGAAGACAAAATGCAGTACATAGAGACAAACAGTCCGGAGGAGACCTTTGCGGCTGGCAAGAAAATCGGACTTTCTGCACAACCAGGGGAGATTTATACGCTCAACGGAGATCTCGGCGTGGGTAAGACTGTATTCACACAGGGAGTAGCAGCGGGACTTGGCATCACAGAACATGTCAACAGTCCTACTTTTACGATTGTGCAGGTTTACGACAAAGGAAGACTGCCATTTTATCATTTTGATGTATATCGCATTGGCGACATCGAAGAAATGGATGAAATCGGTTATGAGGATTACTTTTATGGTGACGGACTGTGCATAATCGAGTGGGCCAAACGAATCAGGGAATTGATACCGACACAAGCCAGAGACATAACCATAGAGAGGAATCTGGAAAAAGGCTTTCATTACCGGAAAATAACGATAAATTAATCGTGCAGATTATTAAGAATGGAGGATTTTCATGAAGCTTCTTGCGCTGGACAGCTCCGGACTCGTGGCATCGGCAGCGATTGTGGAGGACGATGTCACAATAGCGGAGTACACAATCAATTACAAAAAGACACATTCTCAGACGCTGCTTCCCATGTTGGAAGAATTAAGACGCATGACAGAGCTGGATTTGCATACGATTGATGCCATAGCGATAGCGGCAGGCCCTGGTTCTTTTACAGGACTTCGCATAGGTTCGGCGACGGCCAAGGGTCTGGGACTTGCGCTGGACATTCCAATTATTCCCGTGCCGACAGTGGACGCGCTGGCGTACAATTTCTATGGCAGAGAACAATTAATCTGTCCGATTATGGATGCGCGCAGAAATCAGGTGTATACAGGTCTGTACGAGTTTCGCACAGGGGCGGAAATTGGTAGCGGATATGATTTGTGTATTGTGAAAAAACAGTGTGTTGTTGAAGTCGCTCAGATTGTGGAACAGATTAATGAACTGGCGCAGGCATCTGATTCAGAGAAAGAGGTGATCTTTCTGGGGGATGGCGTGTCGGTATATAGAGATAAGATTGCAGAACTGATTAAAGTAAAATACAGTTTTGCGCCGGCGTGCTGTAACAGACAGAGAGCTTCCTGTGTGGCGGCGCTGGGAGTTATTTTATATAAAAACGGTGTAAGACAGTCCGCAGCAGAGCATGCCCCTGATTATCTCAGGCTGTCACAGGCAGAGCGGGAGCGGGCAGAAAAAGGATAAAAGGAAAACCATATGTCATTACAGTTGCCAATAAAATATCATATACGGGAAATGCAGCGAGAGGATTTAGAGGAAGTGACAGCATTGGAGGCTTCCTGTTTTACGATGCCATGGAAGCACAGAGACTTTGAGGAGGTGCTCAGCAACACAGACAGAGTTTATCTGGTAGCAGAGGCGGACTGTGTGACAGAGGACGCACCCGAACGCATTTTAGGAGGGTGTATGCTCACGCATATCGTCGGAGAGGGAGATATCTCGAATGTGGCAGTTTATGAAAAATACAGAAACAACAAGATTGCAGGAGCACTTTTGTCAGAGCTTCTAAAGCTGGGAATGGAGCGTTATCACATTACAGCGTTTACGCTTGAGGTGCGGAGTAGAAATATACCTGCACGCAGACTTTATGAGCGACATGGGTTTGCCGCGAAGGGAGTGCGTCCCAATTTTTATGAAAAACCAAAGGATGATGCGATTATTATGTGGAGAGAGTGAGAAGGAGGCGGTTATTATCTTAGACATATGTTTATTGGGAACGGGTGGTATGATGCCGTTGCCCTACAGATGGCTTACTTCGCTCATGGCACGGTACAATGGTACGAGCATACTCATCGATTGCGGTGAGGGTACTCAGATTGCCATGAAAGAAAAAGGATGGAGCCCTAAGCCGATTGATATTATGTGCTTTACACACTATCATGCGGATCATATCTCAGGATTGCCGGGAATGCTTTTGACCATGGGAAATGCGGAAAAGACAACGCCGCTTGTGATGATCGGACCAAAAGGACTTTCAAGAGTGGTCAATGCACTTCGTGTTGTGGCACCAGAGCTTCCATTTGAAATCAGATATATGGAAATTGCAGAAGTTGAGCAGAGTTTTGCATTTGATGGTTTTCGGATCGAAGCGTTTCGCGTCAATCACAATGTAGTGTGCTATGGTTATAATATTGTAATTGACCGGAAAGGCAAGTTTCAACTGGAGAAAGCGATGGCACTTGGGCTGGACAGAAAATACTGGAGCAGACTTCAAAAAGGGGAAACGATTACACTTGCGGAGGGAACTTATACTCCGGATATGGTCCTGGGAGCGCCGCGAAAGGGACTCAAAGTGACATATTGCACAGATTCAAGACCGACAGAGGGTATTATCAAAAATGCCAGAAATGCCGATTTATTTATATGTGAGGGGATGTACGGAGAGCCTGACAAGAAAGAGAAGGCAAAGGAATACAAGCATATGACTTTTTATGAGGCGGCAGCGATGGCGAAGGAAGCAAACGTGACAAAAATGTGGTTGACACATTATTCACCGTCACTTACGAGACCAGAAGAGTACAAGAAAGATGTTCAGGCGATATTCCCACAAACCTATATTGCAAAGGATGGCTGGAGCGAGGAACTTTTATTTGAGGATGAACAGGAATAAAGGGGGAGAAGAAAATGGGGAAAGCAAAAAAAGCAATCATCATTGTTATCTTGGTGGCATTGGTTGGGGGGTATTACTTTTATCTGTCAAACTACAAGAGCACAGAGGAAGAGACAGTCGTTACGGCAGTACAGGATGTGTTGTTAAGAAATCTGGACAACGATTATCCGCCGACCCCAAGAGAAGTGTTGAAGTATTACAGTGATATTGCAAAATGCCTGTGCAATGAGGAGTACACAGAACAACAGTTTGAGCAGATGGCTGATAAACTGTTGGCATTGTATGACGAGGAACTTGTCGAGAACAATCCCAGGGATGAGTATATCCAGACTCTGCGGAAGGACATCGATGAATTTGTGAAAAATGGCTATTCGATTGTAAGTTATACGACATCAAAAAGTACAGATGTCGAAGAGTTTACAGCTGATGGGCGCATGTGTGCAAGAATGTACTGTACCTATTCTGTGAAGTCCGGTGCAGACTATACCTCTTCAAGACAGGTGTTTATACTGAGAAGAGAGTCAGAGACAGGCCGTTGGAAGATCTTAGGATTTGATCTTGTCATTCCCGAATAAAATGTTTTTTGAAAGAAAGGTGTAATTTTATCATGGAAACAAGGAAAGACATATTCATATTGGCAATCGAAAGCTCCTGTGATGAGACGGCTGCCTCCGTCGTAAAAAACGGGCGGGAGGTTTTGTCCAATATCATCTCGTCACAGATAGAATTACATACCTTATATGGCGGCGTCGTGCCGGAAATTGCCTCGAGAAAGCATATTGAGAAGATCAATCAGGTCATCGGGGAAGCATTGCGGGAGGCAAACACAACACTGGACGAAATCACAGCGATTGCAGTGACTTATGGTCCTGGACTTGTCGGTGCGCTTCTTGTCGGCGTCTCTGCAGCAAAGGCAATCAGCTTTGCAACAGAGAAACCATTAATTGGCGTGCATCACATTGAGGGCCATATCAGCGCTAATTTTATCGAGAATAAAGAGCTGGAGCCTCCGTTTGTGTGTCTGGTCGTATCTGGCGGACATACACATCTTGTTGTCGTAAAAGACTATGGGGTGTATGAGATTTTAGGATATACAAGGGATGATGCGGCGGGAGAGGCTTTTGACAAAGTGGCGCGCGCCATAGGCCTTGGTTATCCGGGCGGACCAAAGATTGACAAGCTTTCCAGAGAGGGAAATCCCGAGGCAATACTATTTCCGAGAGCAAAGGTAGATGGATCAAACTATGATTTTAGTTTTAGCGGATTGAAATCGGCAGTGTTAAACTATCTCAATTCCTGTGAAATGAAAGGAATCGAGGTCAACAGGGCAGATGTGGCGGCTTCTTTTCAGAAGGCGGTCATTGATGTCCTTGTGGAGCATTCATTAAATGCAGTGAAAGAATACGGATTTGACAAATTTGCGATTGCAGGCGGCGTTGCGTCCAACTCATCACTGCGCGCGGCGTTTGAGACAGAGTGCGGGAACCAAAATATTGCATTTTATCATCCCTCACCGATTTTTTGTACAGACAACGCTGCGATGATCGGCGCAGCAGGATATTATGAGTACATCAGGGGAACGAGAAGTGGATATGATCTGAATGCCGTTCCCAATCTCAGACTGGGTGAAAGGTAGATGAGCAGCATGAATGAGATCAGGACAACAGCCATCGTGCTGGCAGCGGGGCAGGGAAAAAGGATGCGAAGCAATGTCCACAAGCAGTATCTGCTCATCAGGGACAAGCCAGTTCTGTATTATTCGTTAAAGGCGTTTCAGGACAGCGTTATCGATGATATTGTATTGGTGGTCGGGGAGGGCGAGGAAGACTTCTGCCAAAAAGAGATTCTGGACAAATATGGGTTTCGCAAAATCCGGGCAATAGTCTGTGGCGGCAAAGAGCGGTACCACTCTGTTGCATATGGAATCAGAAGCATCAATTGGGAGTGTGATTACATATTGATTCATGACGGCGCACGCCCCTTTGTGGATGATGAAATCATCAAAAGAGTATTGGATGAAGTGGGACGATCCAGGGCGTGTGCGGTTGGCATGCCCGTAAAGGATACCATCAAAATAGCCGACGAAAAAGGATATGTGGCAAGCACGCCTGACCGCTCCAGAATATGGCAGATACAGACACCGCAGGCTTTCGAAAAACAATTGATTACTGCGGCCTACGAGAAAATGCTCGCAGAGGAGAAGGAACTGCCTGCAGGCGGCGTGACAGTTACTGACGATGCAATGGTGGTCGAGTATTTCATGAAGATACCCGTGAAACTGGTACAGGGATCTTATGCGAATATCAAGATCACAACACCAGAGGATTTGAAAATTGCGGAGGTACTCATATGAACAAAGAAACATATGAATTGATGGAAAATTACATGCGCTCCTGTATGGGGGACAGCGCGCACGATCAGGAGCATATTTATCGCGTGTTGTACAATGCGTTGGATATTGCCAGGACAGAGGAGAAGGTGGATTATGACATTCTGATTGCAGCCTGTCTTTTACATGATATAGGACGGAAAGAGCAGTTTGAAAATCCGGATCTGTGCCATGCAAAAGTGGGCGGTGACAAAGCGTATTGTTTTCTGACAGAACATGGCTTTGCGTCAGACTATGCAGAGCAGGTGAAGCAGTGTATTAGGACCCATCGATACAGGAGAGACACACAGCCACAAAGTCTGGAAGCACGAATTTTGTTTGATGCGGATAAATTAGATGTCGCAGGTGCAATCGGTATCGCGAGGACTTTGATATATAAAGGCGCTGTTTCTGAGCCTTTGTATTCTGTGTCACCAGACAAAGAAGTTCTGACCGGGGAGAATGACACAGCTCCTTCCTTTTTTCAGGAGTACAAGTATAAACTGGAAAAACTGTATTCTGATTTTTACACGAATAGGGCAGCAGAGATTGCAGGAGAGAGACAACAAAGCGCAATCGATTTTTACAATGCCTTGTATCATGAGGCTTGTACGCCATATCAAAACGGCAGAAAGGAGCTTGAAAAACGATTGGAGTAAAAAAATACAAAAAAATGGTAAAAAGTTGTTGACAACCTCATCTGCGCGTGATAAGATAAAACACGTCGCTGAGTTAAGCGGCTCAAAAAGAAAAAAGTTTAAAAAATATGAAAAAAGCTATTGACAAAAAAAGAAAGACTTGATACAATAATTTTCGCATTGTGAATCAAAACCATTGCGAAAAGTGAATAAGAATGTGGAGAGGTATCGAAGTGGTCATAACGAGGCGGTCTTGAAAACCGTTTGTCCGCAAGGGCGCGTGGGTTCGAATCCCACCCTCTCCGTTTTTATTTCTGTCATTTGGAGAAGTACCCAAGCTGGCCGAAGGGGCTCCCCTGGAAAGGGAGTAGGTCGTTAATAGCGGCGCATGGGTTCAAATCCCATCTTCTCCGCTCGGTATCTTGGACAACCAAATGATACTGGAATAAAGAACCTTGACAAATAAACAGTAATGCAACCCTGAAAATTCTAATGAGAATGCA
>CAMWXE010000090.1 GCA_947178145.1 uncultured Lachnospiraceae bacterium
CGCAACTTAAGATTTTCTAAGTTATTAAGAGAACGCAAAGGGCGCGTTCTCAGTAGGGAATTCTAAGAAAAAATAACTAAGAAAATCTAAAAAGCTGCAAAGTACGCAACTTAAGATTTTCTAAGTTATTAAGAGAACGCAAAGGGCGCGTTCTCAGTAAGGAATTCTAAGCTGTTAAGAGAATGTAAAATTTAATTAAAATTGGAGGATGATTTAATCATGGCAAAGGAAATTAAGTACGGAGCAGAGGCTCGTAAGACATTAGAGACAGGTGTAAATAAGTTGGCTGATACCGTGAGCGTGACACTGGGACCGAAAGGAAGAAATGTAGTTCTTGACAAGTCTTTTGGCGCACCACTGATCACAAATGACGGTGTTACAATCGCAAAGGAGATCGAGCTTGAGGATGCATTCGAGAATATGGGGGCACAGCTTGTAAAGGAAGTGGCTACCAAGACAAACGACGTGGCTGGTGACGGCACAACAACAGCAACTGTTCTCGCACAGGCGATGATCAACGAGGGAATGAAGAACCTGGCAGCAGGCGCAAACCCGATTATTTTAAGAAAAGGTATGAAGAAAGCTACAAACTGCGCAGTAGATGCGATTGCAGCAATGAGCTCTAAAGTAAACGGAAAGCAGCACATCGCAAGAGTTGCAACAGTATCTTCTGGTGACGAGGAAGTTGGAAGCATGGTAGCGGACGCTATGGAGAAAGTTTCCGGGGACGGCGTTATCACAATCGAAGAGTCCAAGACAATGCAGACAGAGCTTGATCTCGTAGAAGGTATGCAGTTTGACCGCGGATATATCTCAGCTTACATGGCAACCGATATGGATAAGATGGAAGCAAACCTGGAGAATCCGTATATCCTGATCACAGACAAGAAGATTTCCAATATCCAGGAGATTCTACCGGTACTGGAGCAGGTAGTGCAGTCAGGCGCAAAGCTTTTGATTATTGCTGAGGATGTTGAGGGTGAGGCACTCACCACGCTGATCGTCAACAAGCTTCGTGGTACATTCAACGTAGTAGCTGTAAAGGCTCCTGGATACGGCGACAGAAGAAAGGCTATGCTCGAGGATATCGCGATTCTTACAGGCGGTCAGGTGATCAGCGAGGAGCTTGGTCTTGACCTCAAGGAGACAACGCTGGAGCAGTGCGGACGCGCAAAGTCAGTGAAGGTTCAGAAGGAGAACACAATTATCGTAGACGGCGAGGGCGACAAGGCAGCAATCGAGGCCAGAATCTCACAGATCAAGAAACAGGTCGAGGAGACAACATCTGACTTTGACAAGGAGAAGCTGCAGGAGAGACTTGCAAAGCTTGCAGGCGGTGTGGCAGTGATCCGTGTCGGCGCAGCGACAGAGACAGAGATGAAGGAAGCAAAGCTTCGCATGGAAGATGCGCTCAATGCGACAAGAGCAGCAGTGGAGGAAGGTATCATCGCAGGCGGCGGTTCTGCTTATATCCATGCTTCCAAGAAGGTTGCAGAGCTTGTTGACACACTGGACGGCGACGAGAAGACTGGTGCTAAGATTGTATTGAAGGCACTGGATGCACCACTGCACATCATCGTTGCAAACGCAGGTCTCGAGGGAAGCGTTATTGTCAACAAGGTAAGAGAGTCAGAAGCAGGTGTCGGATTTGACGCTGCAAAGGAAGAGTATGTAGATATGGTTGAGGCTGGTATCCTTGATCCAGTCAAAGTTACAAGAAGTGCGTTGCAGAATGCATGTTCTGTAGCAAGCACACTTCTCACGACAGAGTCCGTTGTAGCAAACATCAAAGAAGAAACTCCGGCAATGCCGGCAGGTGGTCCTGGAATGGGCGGAATGATGTAAGAAGATAACAGGGGAACGCAGGATTGCGTTCCCCATTTTTGGAATGAAGGAATTGAGAATAGATGGTAGAGATTATTAAAGATTGTGACAGGATTCACCTGTTTCGGAATATCAGCAAAGAAGAGATCGAGAAGATGTTTCGCTGTTCCAAGACAGTTGAGCGCTCTTTCGAAGATGGAAGTTATGTCTTTCGCCAGGGAGAGACGCCCAAAAATCTGTTTCTCGTGTTGGAAGGGACTGTGATGATCTCAAAAGATTTCGCGTCGGGAAAACGCGATGTACTTTTTATGGTCGGACAGGGCGATGTCTTTGGGGAGATGTTTCTGTTTGCAGATGCAAAGACTTACTGGTATGATGCCATCACGCAGGGAAAGGTAAGCGTGCTTGAGATACCCTGGGAATTTTTTTATTGTTTTTGCAGCAATGCCTGTGAACATCATCGTATGATCACCAGGAATATGCTGGAGATACAGTCGGAGAAAAATTTCACTATGACCAGGAAGCTGCATCTATTGTCGGGAACGACACTGCGCGAGCGAATTGCCCTGTGGCTGTTGGAGCAGACGGTAGATGGCAGAACTGATATCATAAAGCTTAACATGAACCGAGAAGAATTGGCAGATTATCTTGGCACTACCAGACCATCGTTGTCGAGGGAACTTATGAAGATGCAGCAGGAGCAGTTAATTGAGGTGGACAAGAACACGATTAAAATATTGGACCGTGATGTATTAGATATGCTGTATTGAGAATGATGAATATCAGAAATGTTACAACGATAATATTGTATTTAGAAAAAAACATAAAAATTTTAAAACTGTAACAATTGTTACAGAAATTTCTCCGAGAATCCAATATACTGAAATCACAAAAAACACAATACACAATACAAAAACAATTAGGTGATTTTTATAAAAGGAGGAATTATCATGGCAGATAACGCACAGGTAAGTAACTTAGTAAATCTTTTGGATGGATATGCAACAAAAGGTGGCCATCATCTCAACGTAAACGTTCTCAACAGGGACACTTTGTTAGATGCACAGAAGCATCCGGAGAATTATCCGCAGCTCACGATCAGAGTTTCCGGCTACGCTGTAAACTTTATCAAACTGACACCGGAGCAGCAGGCAGATGTTATTTCTAGAACATTCCACGAGAATATCTAAAAGTAAAATAAGTTTTACAGGACAAAACGCCACCTTTCAAGGTGGCGTTTTGTCCTGTCACGGTTCACTCCGTTCCAGTAACTTTTGTCTTCTTTTTTCTGTTGAAAATGCAAAAACAACATATACAATTAATCAAAAATATGCTACAATTAAAACAAAATACCGAAAGCTGGTTTACAGTATGGATACGGAGGGATACAATATGAATGATTCAAAGAAGAATGTGCTGAGAAATAAACTTATTTTCTATGTGGCAGTTATTATAATTGCTATTGTCGCGTGGCAGATTATTGTTTTGAAGCTTTTGGAAAATGGAATAATCAAGAGCCTGATGGCAATGATTCTTTTAACTGTGAGCATGGTGGTGGTTTTGGGTTCTGTGTGTGGAATCATAGGATATATTTTTAGTAAAATCTATCAGATTGTCTATGGTATGAGTGACATGTCGAACAGTGTGATGTCAGAAAAGGAGAAAAAACTGGCGCAGAGAGATGATGAAATCGGTGAAATCGTCCGCAGGACGCAACAGATGATTTCTTCGGTGGCTCAGGTTATTAGCGGTATTAAGAATGCTTCGGAAGAACTCGATACCGTGTCAGAGGAGTTTAAAGCAATTTTTTCCCGCATGACAGAATCCGTGGAGCAGACGGGCAATGAAGTAGGAACGATTACGACAAATACGATTACACAGGCAGACGAGATTACAGATATGAAGAACAAAATAGATGCCATCAGTTTTTCTATTGATCATATCTCAGAAAATATTGAACAGCTTACACAGAGCGCACAGCTGATGCAGGATTACAATGACTCTGTGGGAAAGATTATGGAAGAATTGGTGGTGATCAGTGAGAAGAGCAGTCAGGCTATCGAGAATGTGAGACAGCAGACGGATTTGACAAATCGGTCCGCACAGCAGATACGCACAGCGACAGAGATTATTGCAGGTATTTCCAGCCAGACAAATCTGCTGGCTTTGAATGCAAGCATTGAGGCAGCAAGAGCTGGGGAGCATGGAAAGGGCTTCGCTGTTGTGGCAGAGGAAATACGTGCACTGGCAGATCAGTCAAGGGCATCGACAGAGCAGATTGGCAAGGTGGTATCTGATCTGATTGACAATTCTGACGTCAGCGTCAAAATTACAAAAGAGGTATCTGAAGCATTTCTGGAGCAGAACAAGAAAATTCAGGATACCGAATCAATCTTTGGCTCATTGAACAGAGAGATTGGTAAAGTACATGCTTCTGTACAGGGAATTGGCGGTGAGATAAAGGGGTTAAATTCGCATAAGGAAGTGATTGAAAACGAAGTCACAAATCTGGCGGAATCTGCAAAAGAGAATGCAGAGAGTGCGGAAATTGCAACAGAAAATATAACAAACTTCCGTAAAATTGTGGATGAATGTGATAAAACAACAGAAAAAGTAGTATTGGTTTCTGAGGAAATGATTAATTACATAAAAAAGATCAGTGGAAGTTCGATAAAGCAACAAATTGGAAAGATTATATAAGAAAAAGAAAAGTGTTCCGCAATGAAACGGAACGCTTTTCTTTATTATTTGTCACAAGTAATTGCATTTTGAGGATTTTTACGATAAAATTGATACATTGTTATTGAGAATGCAGCAGAGGCAAAGGGAGGGCGGATGTACATGGCAGATAACAGTGAGATGCGTGCCATTATTTTAGACGATACGGAAATCAGATATGAGCTCACAAGAAAATCTGTGAAGAATGTCAATTTGCGGATTGACGCTGCAGGAAATGTAAAAGTTTCAGCCTCCCGGTGCGTCCCAGTTGACTATATAGAAGGATTTTTGCGCGAGAAGCAGGCATTGATCCTGACAGCAGTCAGGCGGGCGGAGGAAAACAGCCGCAGACAGTGCGAGAAAGGGCTGCAGACAGCCAGGCAGTACGTGGACGGAGAGAATCTGATCCTTTTGGGAGACAGGTATGAGGTAAAAGTCGTAATAAGCGGGATAGAGCGCATATATCTTGATGATGGAGCGATCTGTTTTCATGTGAAGAATCCGGATGATACACGCCATAAGGAGCTGCTGTATGAGAAGTGGCTTAAGGCATATCAGCATGAGGTGTACGAGGAGATCTGTCGGCAGATTCACAAACAGTTTTTGCAATATAAAGTTGCATATCCTGAGATTAAAGTGCGGCGCATGACCTCAAGATGGGGTTCCTGTCGGCCATATAAAGGGATTATCACTTTGAATAGCAGACTGATTGAGACCCCGCGCTGCTGTATTGAGTATGTGGTGATGCATGAGTTTTGCCATTTTATTCATCCAGATCACTCTGCGGCGTTTCACGCGCTTATGACCAGGATGATGCCAGATTGGAAACAGCGCAAGCAAATTTTGAATGCGATAACAGAGTGGAATTAATACAGAGGAATTGATATATGAATCGGAAAAAAGAGACAGCAGACCAGACAGGGTATGAACATGTGACGCATACTTTTGGTCCAGTGTATGACCAAAATTCAAAAATACTAATCCTGGGTTCCATGCCGTCCGTGAAGTCACGGGAGCAGCAGTTTTACTATGGGCATCCGCAGAATCGCTTCTGGAAAGTGCTCTCTGCTGTTTTTGCAGAGACCGAGCCAAAGAGCATCGAGGATAAGCGAGGTTTGCTGCTGCGAAATCATGTTGCGCTGTGGGATGTGATAGCTTCCTGCGATATTATAGGATCGTCGGACAGTAGTATTAGGAATGTCAGAGAAAATGACATGCGTGTTATATTGAATCGTGCAGAGATTGACACAATATTTTTAAATGGCGGGAAAGCCTATGAGCTGTTTGTGAAGTATTGCAGGCAATATATCCATGAGGATAAACCCATGCTGGTAAAGCTCCCGTCCACAAGCCCTGCGAATGCGGCATGGTCTCTCGATATGTTGACGAAGGCATGGAGAGATTGTTTGTTATAGTTTTTAGAAAGGATATCAGTGGATATGGATCATGAATTAGAGGTAATCAGAAGATTTGATGATTATTGCCAGGAAAAGAGAAAGATGATATCACAAATTTCTGATGAGGAGGAGAGGGCGCGTCAGGAGAAAGTGCTTGTGGCGCGGACACTCTTGCACCGTGAAGGAGATCAGATGGCAGCTGTATATGCAAGATATACAGCGATAATGGAAAGTGGGACAGATGGCGGTGCGATGCAGTTTCAGAGTCTGCAGGAGGCGATGGAAGCCGTGATCTGTGCCGGACTTGAGGACATCTCTTTCAATAAGTGGAAAAACAATCTGACAGATGCTGTATGTCAGGTGCAGACGACAGAGCAGATTAAGCGGCTTCCGCGTTTTTCCAAGGCATGTGGAACGGTTCTGGACAGTCTTGATATTGATTTTTCGGATATTGAGGATGAGCTCAGGGCAATTTTTGAGCCAGAGTGTATTTACAATACACTGGTATTGCTTGTCACAGCGGTGAAAAGCTACTGTGAATTTCTAGACAGACTTTGTGAGCGCCAGAGGAAAACTGTGTAGGCAGCATGATATAACACAAAAAGGGGTGTAGACAGTATGCAGAAGGAGCAGCAGAAAAAGTATCACACGAAGAACAAGGATGCGATTATGACTTATTTGGACATGCATAGGGAGCATAGCTTTAGCGCCTATGATGTGAATGCATATATGCAGGAAAACGGCATACAGATCAACCTGACGACAATCTACCGCAATCTGGACAGGCTCACGGAGAACGGTGTGATTCTGAAATACAAGACGGCGGAGGACGAGTGCTGCCGTTATCAGTGTGTCAAGCCCCATGCACACTGTCATGAGCACATTCACATGCAATGCAGGACTTGCGGGAAAATTCTTCATTTGGAGTGCGGTTTTATGGAGGAGATTACGAGACATTTGTACGAACATCACAAGTTTACATTGGAATGTTCTGGTTCTGTACTGATGGGGGTGTGCGCGGAATGTCAGACAAAATAAGGGAACGGCGTTGAGCATTATGAAAAGGATGGGGGATTAATAATTATGGAAATGTGGGATATTTATGATACGGATAAGAAGCGCACAGGGAGAACCATGAAAAAAAACGATTGGTGCTTAAAGGATGGAGAGTATCATCTGACAGTGCTCGGCGTGGTAGCTCGTCCAGATGGCAGATTTCTAATTACCAGGCGAGTTCAGTCGAAGGCATGGGCTCCTGGCTGGTGGGAGGTGTCAGGCGGTGCCGCACAGGCCGGAGAGGACTCCGAGGATGCTGTTTTTAGAGAAATCAAGGAGGAGACAGGTCTTGATGTGTCTGGATGGGATGGTGGCTATCTCTTTAGCTACAGGAGAGAGAATCCTGGGGAGGGAGACAACTACTTTGTGGATATCTATCGTTTTGTCGCTGATTTTGCGGAATCGGACATTCATCTGCAGGAGGAGGAGACCGACGGCTATATGCTTGCATCCATCGATAAGATCAAAGAATTTGCCGCACAGGGTATCTTCCTCCATTATGACAGTATCAAAAAAGCGTTTGAGATGTGATCTTATTCCTCCAGGGAAGCCGGTGTGGCACCGGCGAGATAACGATTCAGAATTTCCTGGATCCGTCGCTGCACGGTCTGGGCAATTTCAATCGTAGACATATCTTTGTAATCATCATAATAAAGTGGTTTCAGATAATATACAAAGGTCTTGATCGGCTTTAGTGTCCGCTCTTCAAACACGCGGTAAGAGTCAATCAGGACAACCGGTACAATTGGAACTTTCGACCATACGGCACTCTTGAAAGCGCCTGGTTTGAACTCGGTGGTGGAATTGCCATTGCGATGGTATCCGCCTTCCGGGAAAATGATAAATTTGCGTCCCTGTTTGGCCTCGTCAGCCATCTCACGAATGATTTTAATGGATTGTCTGGCGTCTGTTCTATCCATTCGCTTGCCGCGCACTAAATTGATAAATTGCTTTACCAGAGGTATGTTGGATTTATCGATATCCATCACGACAGAGCACGGTTTGTCATGGGTGAGCATAATACCGAGTGCGTCATACTTTCCCTGGTGGTTGGGGCACATGATATAGCCGCCTTCGTCGGGTAGGTTGTGGATACCATAGCCCTGCGTTGTGATATGGCCAGGTTTGATCATACGTCTGATGCACAGACGGTCGAGAGCATACATCTGTTCCTCTGAGTACTTTTCAGGATGACGGGACACATACTCCATCTGTGGAATCATATAAATATGGTGCAAATTTCTGATTATAACATGAAAAAATCTTGAAAACATATTAAAACCCCGATTTCTTTAGCTGTTGTATCATTGATTTTGTTGTAAAATACACGTCAGAAAGCCTTTCAAAGACTCTGACGTGCTAATTGTATTATATAAGATAAAAGTAAATTCGTCAATGAAGCACATATTATCAGATTGGACTTGTTTTTGGATACAGCATTGCGTTATAATAATAAATATACATGCAACTAAATGGTAAAAGTGACAGAGCCTTTATCGGACAGAAAGTTTGATGATTATATGAAAATCGCAGATGGTGAGAGGTATCAGGTAAAGGCAGCAAAAAGAAAGGTGGAGTTAGAAAAAATGAAAAAGATCTGGAATGGTTTCGTTGGCTTTGTATTTGGGTTAGCGCTGTTAGCGAATGTACCTATGATGGATGTGGCAGCAGCAGAGTACACAGTGACAGCGACAGAGGCAATTTTGTACACAAATGAAAATACTGTGATATTGTCCGATGCGGACGATAGTGCAGTGGTGCTTCCCGAAGTGGCAGCAGACCTGCCAATAATGGTTACAGGTGTCACGAGTAATGGTTATTTTCAGATTAATTTGGATGGCCAGACGTTCTATATCCATGGAATTGGTTTGAAGGCGGCAGACACAACGAGTGTGACACCGGAACAACAGATTTATGAGACAATGATAGCACAAAAGGCGGTTTTCCCGGAAGGAATGCGCTGGACAAATGATAACTATTATCAGTGGAAGGGCGGCGTCTATAGTGGCGGTTTTGGCTGTGCAGGATTTGCGTTTGCAGTGAGCGATGCAGCTTTTGGAGATGCAAAGGCGCAGATTCATAGGGATTATTCCAACATTAGGGTTGGAGATATCCTGCGGATAAACAATAATTCGCACTCGGTTATTGTGCTTGAAGTAAGAGAGAACTCGGTTATCGTGGCAGAGGGCAATTATGCTTCTTCGATCCACTGGGGACGGGAAATTCCTAAATCAGAGTTGATTGACCCATATAGCTATATTATGACGAGATATTAGAGCTTAATTTGTTACTTTTCACACCCACGCCAAAGTAGTGGGAACAAAATCTGTTATAATTCACACTTCAATAACTTATATGCTGATAAAACTGGCGTAGGTGTGAATTGTAATCTTAATTTTACATATGGAGGGTTAGAGGGATGGAAAAGATAACTAGTTTTACAATTGATCACATGAAATTGCAGCCAGGGGTGTATGTTTCGAGAAAAGATATGGTCGGCGGGAGCACGATCACGACGTTTGATCTCAGAATGACCTCCCCGAACGAGGAGCCGGTCATGAACACAGCGGAAATGCACACCATAGAACATCTGGCGGCGACTTTCCTGAGAAACCATAAGGAATTTGGCGAAAAGACAATCTATTTCGGGCCGATGGGATGCCGTACCGGCTTTTATCTGCTGCTTGCGGGAGATTACGAGTCGAAGGATATCATTCCGCTGATGATCGAGCTGTACGAATTTATCAGGGACTATAAAGACGAAGTCCCAGGAGCCAGCCCGAAGGACTGCGGAAACTATCTGGACATGAATCTGGGCATGGCAAATTACCTTGCGAAACGCTATCTCGACAATGTGCTGTACCATATCGATGAGACAAGGCTGGTGTACCCGGAATAAAGCTCTGTGCATATAGTATAGTAAAACCTTATGGGTGAGACACCGATGGATAACACTTTTTTGACACAGATTACAAACGGGAGAATCGAGGACGTTGAGTCGGGCAGGAGTGGCTCTTTTGTGCTCGTTTCCTCCAGGGATTGTCCAAACTGTGGCAGGGACAATCAGACAATCCGGCTGAATGTCGGAAGCAACACCGTGATCATGGACGAGAACAGCAATCGGATACCGCTGGCAGATTTGAGAACCGGAATGACGGTCAATGCTGCGTTTTCCAATGCGACGACGAGAAGTATTCCGCCACAGGCAGCAGCGCATGTCATACAGGTGGTGGGCAGACCGCGCAACGACAATGTGACAGTCGGCAGGATCGTTGATGTGGACAGACGCGGCAGGAGTTTCACGACGGTCAGTGACGGGAATTTGTCAACTGTCATACGGTTTAACGTGGCAGATGACGCGCAGATTCTGAATGGAATGGGCAGACCGATGCATTTCGACAATCTCGTTCCGGGTTTGCGGGTGAGGGTACGTCACGCCGCCTTTATGACGATGAGTATTCCGCCGCAGACGACGGCTTTCGAGGTCAGGGTGGTCCGGTAAAATAAGTCATAAAAGTTCGTAAAACCTTACAAAATCTTTATAAATGTCCTTTATCCTTACGTTATAAGGAACAGAACAGTTCCTGACAGCAATGACGAAAGGAAGGGGACATTTTATTATGGAAACTATTTTGGAGACACATCATCTGAGCAAGCGATACAAAAGGCAGTATGCAAATTATGATATTTCTCTTTCTGTGAAGAGAAATACCGTCTATGGACTGCTGGGGCCGAACGGAGCGGGGAAATCCACACTGTTAAAGGCACTGACAGGTATGGTGATACCAAGTTCCGGTGAAATCGTATTTGACGGCAAGCCCTGGAGTAGAAGCGATCTGGCAGCAATCGGAGCGCTGATTGAGTCGCCGCCGCTGTATGACAACCTGACGGCGTATGAGAATTTGAAGGTCCGCACATTGTTGTATGATTTGCCGGAGAGCAGGATTGATGAAGTATTGGAGACTGTGGCACTCACAGATACCGGCAGAAAGCGTGCAGGGCACTTCTCAATGGGGATGAAGCAGCGGCTTGGAATTGCTGCCGCACTGATTAGTCACCCAAAGCTTTTGATTCTCGATGAGCCGACAAACGGTCTTGACCCTATAGGAATCGGTGACCTGCGGAGACTGATTCGATCTTTTCCAGAACAGGGCATCACGGTAATCCTGTCAAGCCACATGCTTTCGGAAGTGGAGCAGACAGCGGACGAAATCGGGATTATTGCGAACGGCAGAATGTGGTATGAGGCACCGGTCCATGAGTCGGAGGATTTGGAGACATTGTTTTTGGAAGTGGTGAAGAACTCCATGGAACAGGCTGAACAGCAGGATGTCATGACGAAAAGGCAGGTGGTATAGATGACAAGATATTTTTACGCGGAACTGATAAAACAGAAGAGAAGCTTTAACAATATATTACTGTGGCTGGCGCCGCTGGTCACGATTCTGCTGGCGCTGGTGCTGATGCGCGGGCGTTATCTGCAGGCGGGAGCGTATAACTGGTGGTATATGCTGATACTGCCTGGGAGTTTTACCGTGTTCTCCGCATCTACAGCAGTGAGGGAGCGCAGGAAAAACAGACACGGACTGTTTGGTGTTGCTGTTCAGAAAAAGATGCTCTGGGCTGCGCAGGTTTTGGTATGCACCTTTTATCTGCTGGTCACTTGCGTTTTGTTCTTTGTCTTTATCACAATTGGAGGTTTTCTGTTGGGGGGAACCATTTCATTCACACAAAGTCTGGCGGCAAGCATCGTTCTGTTTGTCACTTATGCATGGCAGATTCCGCTGTGGATGTTTTTGGCGGAAAATACTGGTGCGGTGTTCCCTGTTTTTGTCAGCCTGCTCTGCAATAACTTTGCCGCCATTGTGGCTGCCGTAAGGAGCTGCTGGTGGATTCCGTTCGCAATTCCGGCACGGATGATGTGTGTCTGTATCCATGTGCTGCCGAACGGTCTGCCGATGGAAGCCGGGAATCCGCTGGAGGATGGTGCGATTGTCGTTCCGGCGATTTTGTCTGCTGTTGCCTGGTATGTGGGGATTATGTTTGCTACGGCTCTCTGGTTTGAGAACCGTGAGGTCTAGAGCGTAAATATAGTTGGAAACGGAGATAGATATGAACGTAAAAAGTCATATAAAAACGGAGCTGTATAAGCTGTCACATTCAAGTCTGATCTGGATTCACATTTTAATGCCGCTTTGTGCGGTGAGTGTGTTTCTCGTTTATTACAGATTTGCTGCGTGGAGTGAACTGGGGAAGGTGACTGGGTATCTGCAGATTTTGTCGATTGCATATCCTGTTGTCATTGCATTGATTACAACGATTGCATGCGATTTTGAGGTACAGGCAGGTCATGGCCAGCTGGTATTGACGGCACCTTGTCACAGGAGTATTGTCCATATTGTGAAGTTATCTGTCCTGCTCGGATGCGGTTTGCTGTCCTCCTTTTTGGCGGTTTTGGGTTTTGGTGTGGGATTCCGCATGATGGGAAACGTCTGTTTTTCGATTCCGTTTTATGTGAAATCGGCGATACTGCTGTATGGTGGAAGTATACTGCTGTATGAGATCAGCTATCTTGTCAGCTTTCAGTTTCAGAGAGGAGTGGGGATTGGGCTTGGAATTGTGGGAAGTCTGGTCTCAGCACTGATGCAGACGGGGCTGGGAGATGCGGTCTGGTACTATGTACCCTGTGGAATATCCTTGCGCTGGTGCAGTCTGTATGCGATGAGCCAGACGGGGGGTGAGAACCGGATACTCTGTACAGATGTGATGAAAAGTGTTATATTCGTGGTGGTATCGGGATTGTTATTGTTTGTTCTGCTGGTATTATGGGGGAATACATGGGAGTCAAAAACAACAGGTGAGGAGTAAGATTATCTATGGCGCGTATTTTAGTGATTGATGACGAAGAGGATATCTGTCGTCTGATTGTGAAGGTGCTTGGCAGGGATGGGCATACGGTGACGGCAAAAAACAGTGCAGCGGGACTGGAGGCGCCGGATCTGAATCAGTATGATCTGCTGATTCTGGATGTCATGATGCCGGAAGTGGACGGTTTTTCGTTCTGCTATCAGATACGCAGAGCGGTGGACTGCCCGATCTTGTTTCTGACTGCAAAGACGATGGAGCAGGATATCGTGGAGGGCTTTGCGATGGGGGCTGACGATTACATCAAAAAGCCCTTTGGCATCGCGGAGCTCCGCGCAAGAGAACGGATAGCAAGACAGGAATTAGGTTTTGAGAAGAATATGACCGGGATTCGGGAACTGAATGCAGTGCTGGGTTCCATAGAGGAGATGGGCGCGACTCTGGAGGAGTCTTTGAAGGCTCAGTGGGAGATGGAGCAGAATCGGAGGATGCAGATATCGGCCGTCGCGCACGACATCAAGATTCCGCTGACTGTGGTGCGGGGAAATGTGGAACTGCTGCTGGAGGAAGATTTTTCCGGTGAGGACATGGAGCTGTTAGAAGGCATTAGTGCAGGCACCGGAAAGATTGAACAGTATCTCGGACTGCTCAGCGACGCTGCAAAAGCGGAAAACACAGGTAAGCTGCGGGCGGAATGCTTTTCGGTGGCGGAATGGATGGATGAGATCGAGCGGCAGGCGGGAGCACAGTGCAGGAGGAAAGCGATTGTATTGCATGTTGAAAAGGAGAGTCTTCCGGAAACTTTTTATGGAGACAGGGAGCTTCTCATCCGGGCAGTTTCCAATATCCTTGACAATGCGGTTGAGTACACGCCACAGCAGGGAGAGATTACATTCTTTGCCGGCGGCAGTGCAGGACAGATTGTGTTTCGGGTGACAGACAGCGGAAAGGGATTTTCGGACAGCAGTCTGCGATTTGCCGCCCGGCAGTTTTATACGGAGTGCAAGGAGCGGTCGGGAAAGCACTACGGACTGGGGCTTTTTGTTGCGGATATGGCCGCGCGGAGGCATGGCGGCAGGCTGATGCTCGCGAACAGACAGGATGGGAGCGGGGCGGTTGTCACGTTGGCAGTGGGGCGGGCTCATTCATCCTGAAACAGGATTTTGAATAGATCCCGCATTCCCTGCCGGTATGCGATTTTTTCGCATATGGCTGTTGTTTCGCTTGACAGGATAAAGTATTGGTCAAGCAGTCTCTGCTGCTCTTTCGTCAGTTCTGTTTTCAGCTTTTCAAAGATTTCACCCGCGGCAGACAGAGCTTCTTTGTATTCCGTGCTCTCATGAAGCGCATTGTCCAGGTGGTCTGCCATTAGATTTTCTATCATATCAAAAGTAGTATCTCTCATAATTCATTATGCTCCTCTCAATTCTTAAGTTATCGCAGCAATCGCAAGTCCTTTAAGATTTCCGCGCAGTTCAGGATTCCTTTCCTGTAAATGGCTTGCATTTCCTTCTCGTGAATCTAAGGAACTGTTAATGGATTACTTATAGCAATGCAATTTCTTCTTTGCAGATGAACATTCATATGGCGTTCTTGTCATAAGGAATATCTGAACAGCTCCTAATAAAACAATTATATCTCCAAACTTCTATTTTGGATACATTTTTCTTCTATTTTAGATAAAAATTAATTTCAAAAGTATTTTAATGGAGAATAAGATGCAGGAAAAGAAAGAGCGAATAAATCAATCGAGAAATCCCTTGGTTGGTTCTAATATCAGAAAGTTGCGTAAAGAGCGCAATCTGAAAGCAGTGGATGTGATAGCGAAACTTCAATTACAGGGTGTGCCAATTACTACAGGAACCTTCTCAAAAGTTGAGAACGGCTACAACAATCCATCGGTTGATCTCTTAATTGCCCTAACCCAGATTTTTAAATGTGATTTCAATGCATTTTTTGAACGATAGAGACAGATTTACCACATCGAAAGTGTAAATCTGTCTTTTTATATTTCTTTGCCTGTAAACTGATAGATTTTGCCGGAGGGCTGTGTTATACTAAAGGAAATCAGAAACTGTTAACAAAAGGCGCTGCCATCGGATATTTTAGCAGTTTCCGGGGAGAGGGGCAAAAGGAATGACACGCTATTTCAATACAGAGGGACGCTGCCGGCCAGACCAGCACTATATGGTGCGTCTTGACGAACGGCTAAAGGTGATGAAGGAGCAGTTTGTGGACAGGGGAAAATATTTTGTCATTAACAGAGGGCGGCAGTACGGCAAGACGACGACGTTAATGGCATTAGCAGAGTATTTAAAGGAAACATACATCGTAATCTCCCTAGATTTTCAACGGATGAGTACAGCCAGTTTCGCTGATGAACGCACATTTTCCGTAAGATTTATTAGTCAGTTGGAAGCGCTCTTATTCAGAAAAAAGGAATTGATGAGAGGGATTGACGAGAACGCTTTTCAGGTCTTGGGCTCACTGAAGGACAGAACAGATATTTCAATAGATACCTTGTTTGAGGGACTCAGCGCGTTATGCGATGCGTCAGCAAGACCGATTGTGCTGATGATTGATGAGGTGGACAGCGCGTCAAACAATCAGGTGTTTGTTGATTTCCTTGCACAGCTCAGAGGATATTATCTGGACAGGGAATACAGCCCGATATTTCATTCCGTGATTCTGGCAGGAGTATATGACATTAAGAACCTGAAATTGAAATTACGTTCTGATACGGAGCACCAGTACAATAGTCCGTGGAATATTGCAGCGGATTTTCATGTTGATATGAGCTTTTCTGCCGGGCAGATTACGGCCATGCTTGAAGAATATGAGGCCGATCACAGTACTGGAATGGATATGGCAGCAGTTGCGGAAGAACTATATCAGTACACATCAGGATATCCATACCTGGTATCTGCTATCTGTAAGATTATGGATGAACAGCTGCCCGGCATGCAGCCATTTGCGGACAGCAGGGATATCTGGACAAAAGAAGGCGTTGGGGAGGCAGTAAAGCTGATATTGCGGGCGAAAACAACGCTGTTTGACAGTATGATGAAGCATATCAGTGCGTATCCGGATATGAAAGAAATGCTGTATGTGATGCTGTTTCACGGAGAACAAATTGTGTACAATCAGGATAATCATACGATAGAATTGGCGTGTATGTTTGGATATGTGATCAATGATGGCACGCATGTCAGGGTAGCGAACCGCATTTTTGAGACACGGCTGTATAACCTCTTTTTGTCGGAGGAAGAGCTGTCAAATGCGATGAGTAGAGAAGCAAAGCTGGACAGGAACCAGTTTGTATCGGGTGGCAGGCTGGATATGGAGCGTGTACTGGCAAAGTTCGTGGAGCATTTTCATGATATTTATGGTGACAATGGTGAAAAATTTATTGAGAATGACGGGCGAAAATTTTTCCTGCTGTATCTGCGTCCAATCATAAACGGCACAGGAAACTATTACATCGAGGCGCAGACGAGAGATGAGCGTCGGACAGATGTGATTGTGGATTACGCGGGGGAACAGTTTATCATAGAAATGAAAATCTGGCACGGAAATGAGTACAACGAGCGCGGCGAACAGCAGCTTACAGAGTACCTTGATTATTTCCATCAGGATAAGGGGTATCTGCTCAGTTTTAACTTTAACAGGAAAAAAGAAACAGGTGTAAAAACCATAACTTTTGGTGGGAAAATAATTGTGGAGGCAGTTGTGTGAGCGGTCTCCATTCCAATATCCTGACAATATGATATCCATAGAGCGAGACCTGTCAAAAAGGAAAGAGCAGAAATGTATCATAAATATGTTGACGCTGTGTGAAAGATGACTATAATGAAAATAGGTTGTTATGCTGGAGGGAAGTCTGCCTGTAGGGGTACCGATTGAAGGAAAAGCAGGATATAAGAGAACGATATGTTTGGGGGATGACATGGAACAGTCTGCATTTGAAAAAATATACGAGGTGGTAAAGCAGATACCGTATGGACAGGTGGCAACCTACGGACAGGTTGCTGCGCTTGCGGGGAACAAACGATGGGCAAGAGTGGTTGGCTATGCGCTGCATGTCAATCCCGACCCCGACAATATTCCCTGTTATCGCGTTGTCAATAAGGATGGCAGGGTATCTGATGCGTTTGCCTTTGGAGGTGGAAATCGACAGGTAGAATTATTGAAAGCAGAAGGTGTGGAGTTTACAGGAGACTGTGTGGATATGGCACAGTACCAGTGGGAAAGACCGGTGTACTAATATGATTTATTTATCTCACTTTGAATTTCCGGGCAGGGAACGGGAATACGATTTTACAATGGGGCAGAAGCGAACCTGTTACGATACGGTGTATCCTTTTCTGGTGTTGTCTGCGCATCAGTTGAGAATGCTGGACTTTGAGGAAGTGACAATCCTGTATGGAGGAAATGGTTCAGGTAAGACGACGGCGTTGAATGTAATTGCAGAAAAGCTGGGACTAGAGCGCGATACACTGTACAACCGCTCGAATTTTTTTGGCGATTACACCAAGATGTGCTCCTGCGAGACAATCGGAAAAATACCAAAGGATAGCAGGATTATCACGAGCGATGATGTGTTTGACTTCATGCTCAATCTGCGCTGCATCAACGAGGGAATTGACCGCAGGCGCGAAGAGCTGTTTGAGGAGTATCAGGAGGCGAAATATTCCCGTTTCCAGATGCGCTCACTGGATGATTACGAACAGCTGAAAAAGGTAAATTCCGCGCGCCGCAACACACAGTCAAAGTTTGTCCGAAACAATGTGCAGGACAATGTGCGGGAACATTCCAACGGGGAGAGTGCATTTCTCTATTTTGCTGATAAAATAAAGGAAGACGGACTGTATCTGCTCGACGAGCCGGAGAACAGCCTTTCGCCGGAAAAACAGCAGGAACTGCTGCGCTTTCTGGAAGATTCAGTCCGCTTTTTTCACTGTCAGTTTATCATTGCCACACACTCGCCGTTTCTGCTATCCATGAGGGGCGCAAAGATTTATGATCTGGACGAGGAAGTGGTGGACGTCAAGCGCTGGACAGAGCTTGGCAATGTGCGGGCATATTTTGATTTTTTTAAGAAATACGAGCAGGAATTTCAGTGATATATCAAAAAAGGGAAAGATATAAAAATCTGGAGCGTGTTGAAAGGAGACAATGGGATGGAGTTATCAAAGTATTTTAAGAGCATCATTGATCAGGACAAATGTGCAGTCGTCATCTGTAATCTGGAGCATGAAATTGTCTACATGAATCCGGCTGCGGTAATGCGTTATGCGAAAAGAGGCGGACAGGGGCTTGTCGGGAAGAGTCTGCTGGACTGCCACAATTCCCAGTCAGTTGAGGGAATCAAAAAGGTGGTTTCGTGGTTTGCAGAAAGCACGGAACATAATATGATTTATACCTTTCGGAATGAAAAGGAAAACAAAGATGTGTATATGGTTGCATTGCGCGATGACGATGGCAGCCTGATCGGATATTACGAGAAACACGAATACAGAGATATGGAGACAGCAGGGTTATATGATTTTGACCGTTAAGATTTGTGTACAGGATTTACCAATGGAATGAAGAAGGGTGTTAGAATCATATGCCAAACATTATAGAAATAACGGATTTTGGCGCACCACAGCTCGATGTGTACGCAAGACTCAGCGAGGGGCAGCTCCTGAACCGCCATGAGCCGGAAAAGGGACTGTTTATCGCAGAAAGCCCGAAGGTAATCGGGAGGGCGCTTGATGCCGGCTGTGTTCCAGTATCGATATTGTTGGAGAAAAAACACATTGAAGGGCAGGGAAAAGAGATTATCATGCGCTGTGGTGATATCCCTGTCTATACAGCGGAGTTTGATGTGTTGACACAGCTGACAGGCTTTCAGCTGACGCGGGGCATGCTGTGTGCGATGCGGCGCCCGGAATTGAGAACAGTGCAGGAAGTATGCGCGGGGGCACGCAGGATTGCGGTGCTTGAAAATGTGATGAATCCCACAAATGTAGGCGCTGTTTTCCGCTCGGCAGCGGCGCTCAATATGGATGGAATCTTGCTGACACCAGCGGGCAGCAACCCCTTGTACCGTCGGGCGATCAGAGTCAGCATGGGAACTGTATTCCAGATACCATGGGCGTTTCTGAGCGAAGAAAGCGGGCTGGAAGAATTGCACGAACTGGGATTTACGACAGTGGCAATGGCATTAAAAGAGGACTCTGTCAGCATTGATTCACCTCAGCTTACGCAGGAAGAGAAACTTGCGATTGTGCTGGGTACAGAAGGAGACGGGCTATCGGCAGACACGATCGCCGGCTGCGATTACACAGTGCGGATACCGATGGCGCATGGCGTCGACTCGCTGAATGTAGCGGCTGCGAGCGCGGTTGCATTCTGGCAGCTCGGCAATGTGCGTTAGCAAGGTCAGCGCCGGCAGTATGGGACAAGGAGGGGGATAGGATGATCAGGAAACATTTTCGGTTCACCGGCAGGGTGCAGGGCGTGGGATTTCGCTATCGGGCAAAGTACGCTGCAAACGGTATGGGGATTACTGGCTGGGCAAAAAACGAATATGACGGTTCTGTCGAGATGGAGGCGCAGGGACCGGAGGAAGCAATCAACCAGATGCTTGTGATGATCAATCAGAGCGATTATATCGTGATTGACTCCATCGAGTCAAGGGAACTGCCACTCGAGGAAGGGGAGCGTTCCTTTTATGTTCGATAGGAAACTGCCTGGAAATGCTATATGAATTCTTTTGGAAAGATAGTATTCGAATGGACATACCTTGGTAAGTGAATGAGAAGAAGACGGATATGTATAAAGTAAAAAAGAGATAGGAGTGTAAGATGATGGTAAAACATGTAATATTATGGCAGTTAAGAGATGATTTGTCTGAAAATGAGAAGACCAAAGTAAAGATTGGGATCAAAGAAGGGCTTGAGGCACTCAAAGGAAAAATTCCTGGTTTAATTGACATAAAGGTAGAGATCAATCCGTTGGTATCTTCTAATGCGGATGTGATGCTTGATTCTGCGTTTGAGAGTGAGGAGGCATTGAAAGGTTACGCAGTGCACTCAGAGCATGTAGCAGTGGCAGACGGCAAGGTTCGCCCATATACAAAGTCAAGAGTCTGCATGGATTTTGCGATTTGATATAACCTTGAAAGTGCTATCATTGCGCGCTTTTTACTTTAGGAACTGTAGAAAAATGACTGACACATCTTGACTTGTCTATTTCTCCGATTGCAAAAAGCCTTAGGAACTGTAGGAAAATAAGTGATACAGATTGCGCAGGATATTTCTTCGAGAGTGCAGTACAAAAAACGTAGGCGTAGTGGGCTACGGCGAGGCTTTTTGTGCTGTGCTATCGGAGAAATAGACAAGTCAAGATGTGTCACTTATTTTTCTACAGTTCCTTACCGTAAGGCATTGCCCTTTATGTCTTTGCCTTCTATACCTACGTTTTTTGACAATTACGAAGTAATTTAACCTCGAAGAAATATCCTGCGCAATCGGTATCACTTATTTTCCTACAGTTCCTTACGGATAAAAAAATTGAAAAAAATGAAAAAAAGTACTTGCTTTTTTATAAAAACTGTTGTATGATTTAATAGTTGTCAGTGATATATAAAAAGACAGCTAAAATATAACAGTTAAGGCTCGTTGGTCAAGCGGTTAAGACGTCGCCCTCTCACGGCGAAAACAGGGG
>CAMWXE010000091.1 GCA_947178145.1 uncultured Lachnospiraceae bacterium
AAAAGGGAAACAGGTGCAAATCCTGTACGAACTCGTCACCGTAATTAGGGAGCAGGAGCCGCGATATCACTGGGAACTAAGGAAAATCCTTTCCTGGGAAGATGGCCGATGCGCAGGTTTGTTTCGCAGATACAAACCACGATCTTTAAGCCGGGAGACCTGCCTGGGTGTTGTACAGGGACAAGATTTTGTCTCAGGCCACGAGTAATTGGTTGTACGTTTGAACTTGCAGGATCCTTGATTGTGATGCGCTTTTTTTCAGTGCTTGATTGCACGGCGTGATTGCAGCTTTTGCAGTATTATTTGCATGGCAATCTGTTTTGCGGGCTGATTTTGTGTACATAAAAACCTTTACCGTGGTGTTTATCCATGGTAAAGGTTTTTTCGCTTTTATCATAAGGGAAATACGAAATTCTGTAAAAACAGGGAGAAAGAGGAGATTGCATATGAAAAAGAAATTGGTCGTTACTTTATTGACAGGTGTCATGGCTTGTTCCCTGACACTGACAGGCTGTTCCAGGGCGGAACCGGCAGCAAATACAGTGCAGACAGAGGAGAACAAGACAGCGGAAGAAACAGTAGAATCAACAGAAAAAAGCAGTGAGACAGAAATTCAGACAGAGACTGTTTCGACAGAGAGCGAGTCGGGTTCTGACCAGGAGGCGGCTGATGAGGTGGCAGCGTTGATTGACGCAATTTATGTTCAGCAGCGGACGGATGACACAGACAATCAGTGTGCGGCTGCGAAGGCTGCGTGGGACGCGCTGACCGATGCGCAGAAAGAGCTTGTGGAAGGTGAGAATGCCGATCCGGATTATTTTGGCAGGGACACTGGTGACGCCTCCAAAGATGACCCGCGCAATCAGGATGAGATCGGGGAGAATGAGATTCTTGTCGTCAGCTTTGGAACTTCCTTCAACGACAGCCGCGTCAATGATATCAAGGGGATTGAGGATGCGATACAGGCGGCATACCCTGACTGGTCGGTGAGAAGGGCTTTTACAGCGCAGATTATTATGAACCATGTGCAGGCGCGTGACGGCGAGTTGATTGACAACATGGAGCAGGCGCTGGAGCGTGCAGTGGCAAACGGGGTGAAGAATCTGGTGGTGCAGCCCACGCACCTGATGCATGGTGCAGAGTACGATGAGCTGATGGAGGCAGTAGAATCATATCAGGATCAGTTCGAGTCCGTGAAGGTTGCGGAGCCGCTTCTCGGCGAGGTCGGCGCAGACGCATCTGTGATCAATGCTGACAAGGAGGCGGTTGCAGAGGCGCTTACAGAGGAAGCGGTAAAGAGTGCAGGCTATGACAGTCTGGAGGCGGCAAAGGAGGATGGTGCTGCATTCGTGTTTATGGGGCATGGCACTTCCCATACAGCAAAGGTATCATACAGTCAGATGCAGTCCCAGATGGCAGAGCTCGGATATGACAATGTGTTTATCGGCACGGTGGAGGGAGAGCCTGAGGAGACTTCCTGTGAGGCTGTGATGGATGCCGTTTCGGGGGCGGGATATCAAAAAGTAATCCTCCGTCCGCTGATGGTGGTTGCCGGCGACCATGCCAACAATGACATGGCAGGGGAGGACGAGGACTCATGGCTCAGTATGTTTATGGCATCGGGCAGCTTTGACAGCGTGGACACACAGATTGTCGGTATGGGCTCCATCGAGGCGATTCAGCAGCTTTATGTGGAGCATACGGCAGATGTGATGAAATAATTGGAGGAATCACAAGATGATTTTAAAGAGAAAAATTGTAATGATTACTTTATTGCTGTCGGCTGCAATGCTTGGCGGATGCGGGGCAAAGAGTACCACGGCCGAATCAGGACAGGCTGCGACTACAGCAAATACTGGAGTGGAGGACACAGATACAGAGCTGTCATCACTGGAAGGTACTTCGGAAGAAATTTCGGAAAGTACAGAGATATCGAAAGCATCAGAACCATCAGAAGTGTCAGAAACGCAATCGGAGCCAGCAGCACTGCCCGACGGGACATACAGCGCGGAGTTTAAGACGGACAGCAGCATGTTTCATGTCAGTGAGGCCTGCGACGGAAAGGGTACGCTGACCGTGGAAAATGGAAAAATGACGATTCATGTATCCCTCGGTTCCAAGAAGATTGTAAATCTCTACCCCGGTCTTGCAGAGGACGCCGCAAGGGACGGTGCAGAACTGCTGCAGCCGACAACGGACACTGTCACATACAGCGATGGCATGACGGAGGAAGTTTACGGATTTGATATTCCGGTTCCGGCGTTGGAGACAGAGTTTGACTTGGCGCTGATTGGCACAAAGGAAAAATGGTACGACCACAGGGTCAGCGTGTCGAATCCTGTTGCGCTGGAAGCAGGCGGCACGGTGAACCTGGCGGATGGCTCCTATACGGTTGCACTTACCTTTGCGGGAGGAAGCGGAAAAGCGGAGATCTTATCGCCTGCAACGATGGTTGTTACGGATGGAAAGGCAGTGGCAACCGTACAGTGGAGCAGTCCGAATTATGATTATATGCTGGTGGACGGAGACAAGTATCTGCCTGTGAACACGGAGGGGAACTCTGTATTTGAGATTCCTGTATTGGCGTTTGATGAGCCGATTGATGTCATCGGTGACACCGTGGCGATGAGTAAGCCCCATGAGGTGGAGTACACGCTGACATTTCATTCGGACACGATCAAGGAGTAAAATTTGTTCGGATGGAGGCTGGGCAGGATGATAAGAAAACAAGTCGTATCGACCATAATAACCAGTCTGTTATGTCTGGGGCTGTGGAGTTGCAGCAGTCTTTTTTCCGATTCCGGAGCGGGTTTCGAGAGTGGATTAGAGGCACTGTCCAGTTCCAGATTCGGTTCAGATACCTCGGCAGAAGCGGATGTGGACGCAGAGCCAGGTTCGGATATCCGTCTCGGTGCAGAGCTGGAGAAGGTATCCAGCTTAGTCTATGAGGGAAGTAAGGAGCTGCAGTATGCTGAGAATTTTACAGTGGACTACTATGGGGGAGGCTATATTTTGCTGACGACAGTCATGGATGGAACACGGATTTTCATCGTGCCGGAGGATAAGGAGGTGCCACCGGAGTTGGAGCAGGACATTGTGGTGCTGCGCCGCCCTGTGAAAAATCTGTACATGGTCGCTTCCGCCGTGATGGATATGTTCTGCGCACTGGACGGACTGAGCGCGGTCACATTTTCCGGGCAGAAGG
This sequence comes from uncultured Lachnospiraceae bacterium, assembly GCA_947178145.1. Taxonomy (GTDB): domain Bacteria; phylum Bacillota; class Clostridia; order Lachnospirales; family Lachnospiraceae; genus COE1. The sequence goes on from CAMWXE010000091.1 coordinate 3,206, forward strand.
AGGATGGATGGTATATCGAGGCGGCAAGAGAGGCCATGACAAGAGGGGACATCATGTATGCGGGCAAATACAGTAAGCCGGATTATGAACTGATTGTCTCCAGAGACTGTACACTGGCGATAGAAAATATGATGATTTCCCACTCCCCTGAAGTCATTGAAAAGCTGGAGGATTTTGGCATTCCTGTGATGATCGATTATTCCAGCTATGAGTCTCATCCATTAGGACGGGTGGAGTGGGTGAAATTTTATGGGGCGCTGCTTGGAAAAGAGGAGGAAGCGGAGAGAATCTTTGCGGAGCAGACAGCAATCCTTGCGCAGGTGACATCTGATGAGAAGATCCGTGAGACAACACAGACGGTTGCGTTCTTTTATATTACCTCCAATGGTCTGGTGCAGGTGCGCCAGTCATCGGACTATGTGCCAAAGATGATAGCGCTTGCCGGCGGAAAATACATCTTTGATGATTTGGGAGAGCCCGACACAAAGCGCGCTACCATGAATATGCAGATCGAAGAGTTTTACAGCGGCGCCAAAGATGCAGATTTTCTGATCTACAACAGTTCGATCGACGGTGGTGTCGCCAGTGTGGAGGAGCTTCTTGACAAGTGCGGACTGCTCGCTGATTTCAAGGCTGTGAAGGAGGGAAATGTCTGGTGTACGACAAACGATCTGTATCAGCAGTCTCTTTCAATTGGGTATCTGATCGAGGATATCCACAGGATGCTTGTGGGAGAAAAAGGGGATATGCACTATCTTTTTCACTTGGATTAAGGTGTTTATTGGCTATGTAAAGAAAAGTTATGTTAGTTCTGGAAAGGTGACACGATTCGTATGCGGGAGAGTACAAAATACAGGAGTTACAGATATGCCATAGCTTATATTCTGCTTGGTTTCGCAGTCATCGCACTTCTCGTTCTCAATGTCTGTATCGGGAGTGTCAGGATAGCGCTGCCGGATATTGTGGGCGTTTTTGCCAGTTGGAATAAAAATCAGACGATCGCGCGGATATTGTGGGATATCAGACTGCCAAGGGCAGCGGCTGTCCTGATTCTTGGCGGGGCGCTTGCGCTTGCGGGTTATCTGCTGCAGGCCTTTTTCAACAATCCCATCGCCGGACCGTTTGTGCTGGGAATTTCCTCGGGAGCCAAGATGGTGGTGGCGCTTGTGATGGTTTTTTTGATGGGAAGTGCGGCGGGGAAGTTTGTCAGATTGACCTCTGTCGTCATGATTTTGTCGGCGTTTGTCGGCGCTATGCTGTCGATGGGATTTGTGCTGATGATGTCGCGCAGGATGAAAAGCATGTCGATGCTGGTCGTCAGCGGCGTCATGATCGGTTATATCTGCTCGGCGGTTACGGAGTTGGTCGTGACTTTTGCCGATGATGCGGATATTGTCAATCTCCACAACTGGTCACGCGGAAGTTTTTCAGGGATGACATGGGAGAATGTGCGGGTTATGACGGTGGTGGTTGTGGTGACATCTGTGTCCGTTTTTATGATGTCAAAGCCGTTGGGCGCCTATCAGCTGGGAGAGGCGTATGCGCAGAATATGGGTGTGAATCTTCGTCATTTGCGCGTGTGCATTGTGCTGTTTTCCAGTGTGTTATCTGCATGTGTTGTGGCCTTTGCAGGACCGGTATCCTTTGTCGGGATAGCGACACCGCATCTGGTCAAGAAGTTTCTGGGAACAGCAAAACCGCTTTGGATGATACCGGCGTGTTTCCTGGGAGGAAGTATTTTCTGCCTGTTTTGTGATCTGCTTGCGAGAACACTGCTGGCGCCGACAGAGCTGAGCATCAGCACTGTGACTGCAATCTTTGGAGCGCCGGTGGTGCTGTGGGTGATGTCTCAAAGGCGGAGTGCAAAGGCTGTATGAGGAGGCAGGGAGATGGACGGCTATTATTTTCGCACAGAAGGGATGTGCGTGGGATACGACAGAGAGCCAGTGATCAAAGATATTACAATTAAACTTCCCCAAGGAGAGATTTTGACACTGATCGGACCAAACGGCGCGGGGAAATCGACGGTTTTAAAAAGTATCGCGAGGCAGCTGCAGCTCATAGGCGGCGCGGTGTATCTGGGGCAGACAGAACTGACACAGATGTCAGGTGCAGAGCTTTCACGGCAGATGGCGGTGGTATTTACAGAGCGAATCAGGACGGAGCTGATGACTTGCGAGGAGGTTGTCGCCACAGGCAGATATCCGTATACCGGACGATTGGGTATGCTGACAAAAGCGGATTATGCAAAAGTGGAAGAAGCGATGGAGCTGGTTCAGATAGCCGGAATGAAACATCAGGATTTCGCGAAAATCAGCGATGGGCAGAAGCAGCGCGTGATGCTTGCACGCGCAATCTGTCAGGAACCTGAGATTGTGATATTGGATGAGCCAACCTCTTATCTGGACGTGAAGTACAAGCTTGAATTTTTATCGGTACTGCTGGAACTGCGGGATAAGAAGAGACTCACGGTGGTGATGTCGCTGCACGAGCTGGAACTTGCAAGGCTTGTATCAGACAAAATCCTCTGCCTCAAAGGCGAGACGGTCGAGCGGTACGGAACGCCCGGGGAGATATTTGAGACTGGTTTTATCGAGCGGCTTTTCGATATTTCGGAGGAGCGTTTTGTGGGGAATGAGAAGCTGCTTTCCTATATCAAAAAGTTAGGGACTGTAGAAAAATAATGGAGGATTCGTATGGCGAAGGTGATCATGGTTCAGGGGACAATGTCCGGCGTGGGAAAGAGTCTGCTTGTGGCAGGACTTTGCAGGATGATGAAGCAGGACGGATATCGCGTGGCGCCATTTAAGTCACAGAATATGGCGCTCAACTCCTTTGTCACAGAGGAAGGATTGGAGATGGGGAGAGCGCAGGTCATGCAGGCGGAGGCTGCAGGAATCAAGCCGCTGGTCTGCATGAATCCGATTCTGCTGAAGCCGACGGACCATGTCGGTTCCCAGGTGATTGTAAACGGCGAAGTGCTTGGCAACATGAGCGCAAGGGACTATTTTGCATATAAAAAGAAGCTGATACCAGACATTAAAAGGGCATTTTGCAAGCTGGAAGAGTGTGCGGATATCATCGTGATTGAGGGCGCGGGAAGTCCGGCAGAGATTAACCTGCGGGAGAACGACATTGTCAATATGGGAATGGCAGAAATGGTTGACGCGCCGGTGATTCTTGTCGGCGACATTGACAGGGGCGGCGTGTTTGCACAGCTTTTAGGAACGCTGATGCTGCTTACCGACGCGGAAAAGCGGCGGGTGAAAGGTCTGGTCATCAACAAATTCCGGGGCGATTCGTCCCTGCTGGATTCCGGCATTGCGATGTTGGAAGAACGAGGGGGAATTCCCGTCATCGGCGTGATTCCTTATATGGATATCGCGCTGGAGGACGAGGACAGTCTGACACAGCGCTTTGAGAACAGGGACAACTCTGGCGGCAGCAAGATTGAGATTGCGGTAATCCGCTATCCGAGAATTTCGAATTTTACGGATTTCAATGTGTTTGAGCAGATTCCGGAAGTGTCAGTGCGCTATGTGGATTCCCCAGAAAAATTGGGATGTCCGGATATCGTTTTTCTGCCTGGAAGTAAGAATACGATGGGGGATTTGCTGTGGATGCGGCAGAACGGGTTGGAGGGCGCAGTGAAGAAGCTGGCGCAATCCATACCCGTCTGCGGTATCTGCGGCGGTTTTCAGATGCTGGGAAAACAGATTGCGGACCCGCAGGGACAGGAGGCGGGCGGTGTCCTGAATGGGATGGGACTGCTGCCGGTCACGACACAGCTGCAAAAGGAGAAAGTGCGGCGTCAGACAAAAGGCAGGTTTAACGGGTTGGAGGGCGTTTTCTCTGCACTCTCCGGTCTGGAGTACGCAGGGTACGAGATTCATATGGGACATACAAATACAGTGGAAGAGACAAAAAAGGGCAAAACCTGCGGAGGAGCAGTCTGGTCTGGAGCAAACCGGAATGTGTATGGTACCTATATTCACGGAATTTTTGACAGAGGTGAAGTGGGTTCTGCGCTTGTGAACGCCTTGGCGTCCAAAAAGGGAGTGCGGCTGGAAAACTGTGTGATGGAGGACTACCGGAGCTTGAAAGAAAGGCAGTATGACACGCTGGCGGACACGCTGCGGAACTATCTTGATATGGAGAAAATTTATGGAATACTTAGGAACCGTGCAGAATGATGATGCAGGAACAGGAAATCATCCATTGGAAGCATTGCGAGAGCTAAAAATCGATGCGCCCGACGAGAGAATCCGGAAAAAGGTGTTGGAAAACTGGGATCATGTGGCAAAACCGCTTGACGGCATGGGAAGATTTGAGTCATTGACAGCGCAGATCGGCGCAATTCTCGGCACAGATGAGCTTGCTGTCAGCGGAGCCAGAAAGGCAGTGATCATCATGTGCGCGGACAACGGGATTGTGGAGGAGGGCGTCAGTCAGTCTGGTCGGGAGGTCACGCTGGCCGTTGTAAAAAACATGGCCAAACAGCAGTCTTCTGTAGGGAAAATGGCAGCAAAAATCGGAGCAGATACGATTCCGGTTGACATTGGTGTCAGTTTTCAGGGCGAAATAGCGGGGGTAGTCAATCGGAAGATTCGATGCGGAACGAGAAATTTTAGAAAAGAACCTGCCATGACGCAGGAGGAAGCGTGCAGGGCGCTCTATACTGGCATTGAAATGGTAAAGGATTGCAGGCAGAAAGGATATCGCCTACTTGCCACTGGCGAGATGGGAATTGGAAATACGACGACGAGCAGTGCGGTTGCTGCGTCGCTGTTAGACTGTGATGTGGCGGAGGTCACAGGGCGGGGGGCTGGACTCAGTGACGGGAAATTGATACAGAAACAGCAGATTATCGCGGAGGCAATCGGGAAATACCAGCTTCGCGGCGCAGAGCCGCTGCAAGTGCTTTGTACAGTCGGTGGGTTTGACATTGCAGGGCTTGCAGGTGTCTGCATTGGCGGCGCACTCTTTCATGTACCGATTGTGCTGGACGGTGTGATCAGCATGGTCGCCGCGCTTGTCGCCGAGCGGATTGTGCCGGGGACGAGAGCTTATCTGATTCCGTCTCACAAGGGAAAGGAGCCGGCTGTGGAAATGCTTGCTGCGGCGTTGGGGCTGGAGCCTGTCATCGATGCGTCGATGGCGCTGGGAGAGGGAACAGGGGCGGTTATGATGATGGCCCTCCTGGATATGGTACTTTGTATTTACAATAACAGGACAACGTTTTCGGATATTGAGATTGCGCAGTACGAGAGATTTGTGTGAGAGAAATGAATCGTGGTGTATCAGGAGAGAAAGAGATAAAATGATGACGTTGATTATAGGGGGAAGCGGGAGCGGGAAGTCTTCGTATGCGGAGCAGTGTGCAGTTTCGCTCTCACAGATGGAAGAGGAGCAAAAGGCGGAATGTCGGAAATATTATCTGGCGACAATGCAGGTTTTTGACGGTGACGCGGAGGGCAGGAGAAAGGTTGAACGGCACAGGCAGCTTAGGTGGAACAAGGGATTTATCACAATCGAACAACCGACGGATATTCGTCAGGCCATACAAAAAATGAATCATTTTGAGGCGGTATCGGGTGTGCGGACCGCATTGCTGGAATGTGTCTCAAACCTGACGGCGAATGAGATGTTTTCCGGGGCACCCCCTGAATCAGCAGAGCGGGTGCGCGCGAAGATTACAGAGGAAATGGAACTGCTGCGGCAGAATGTGACGCATCTGATCGTGGTGAGCAACAATGTATTTGAGGACGGGATTGCCTATGATGAGATTACAATGGAGTACATTCGGGCAATGGGAGCCGTGAACCAAAAGCTTGCCGCCATGGCGGATCGTGTTATTGAAGTTGTTGTTGGGATTCCGATACTGTTAAAGTCCCTGTGAAGTACAGGGAAACTTTTATAGGAAGGCGGTTGCAATGCAGAAGATAAACGCTTTTATTCGCTCGTTTGTGATAGCAGTCTCTATGTATTCTAGGATTCCGGTTCCGCAGTTTGCATGGAAGGAAGAGGATATGAAATATATCTTTTGCTTCTTTCCATGGATTGGGGCAGTGATTGGCGGCTGCATCTATATTTGGAATATGCTGTGTGGATTTTTACAGGTTGGCACGCTCTGCCGCACAGTAGTGAGCACGGTGATTCCGCTGCTGGTAACGGGAGGAATTCACGTTGACGGATTTATGGATACGATGGATGCACTGCACTCTTATCAGACGAAAGAGCGAAAACTGGAAATCCTCAAAGATTCCCATATTGGCGCTTTTTCGGTCATTATGCTTGCCGCATACGGATTGGTCTGGACAGGGGCGTTTTCGGAAATTGAGGAGGATATGCTGTTGAGAATCGTGTGCGGTGGATTTTTTCTGTCGCGCTGTCTGTGCGGAATCAGCGCTGTCTCGTTTCCGCTGGCGAAAAAAGAAGGGATGCTGTATCTTTTTGTGGACAGTTCGCATAAGCGGATTGTAAAGGGGGCGCTGTATTTGCAGAGTGCCGGCTGTATTGGATTGATGCTTTTCTGGTCGCCGCTTACGGGAATGATTGTGACAGCAGCGTCACTTGCAGCATTTGCTTATTACGATTACCGCAGCAGGAAAGCGTTTGGCGGCGTTACGGGAGACACGGCGGGGTGTTTTGTGTTGCTATGCGAATTGTGTATGCTTGTAGCGATTGCAGTTGCGGATAGTGTATTTTGAAGGCAGAAAATTGTGCGTAGGGATGAACGGTTAGAATGATCAGATGATTCACTCGTTTTTTGGGGGAGAAATTTAGGGAAACAGGAGAAGAGATGAAATTAATAATAGGTGGATATGCACAGGGAAAATTGGACTATGTGTGTTCGAAGTATCATGTGCAAAAAGAGATGGTGTGGGATAGTGTCATACCGAATGACGCGAACGGAATAGATGACGCAGACAGCACGATCGTCGTCAGTCATTTTCATCGCTGGGTCAAAAAATGCATGGAAGACGGCGGCTGCCCGGAGGATGCGGTTGTGGTCTTTTTGGAGGATTGCAGGAACCGAAACAAGGATTGCATCATAATCAGTGATGAAATCGGAAACGGGATTGTACCGGTTGACGCGTTTGAGCGTGAATACAGGGAGCATATGGGGCGGATACTGATACAGCTTGCAGATAAGGCGGAGGAGGTAGAACGCGTCGTATGCGGAATCGGACAGAAGCTCAAGTGACATTGGTGTTCATCCGGCATGGGGAGACCGCTGCAAACAGGGAGCACCGATATCTTGGAAGCACAGAGGAACCCCTCTCGCAAGAGGGAATTATGACACTTGTGTCATATAAGAAGCAAAAGCGTTATCCGGATGTGGAGTACTTATTTTCCAGCCCGATGAAGCGGTGTCTGGAGACGGCAGAAATCATTTATCCTCATCTGCGTCCCGTCATAATTCCTGAGTGGACGGAGATGGATTTTGGGGAGTTTGAGTACAGGAATTACGAGGAACTGAAGGACGATATGCGGTATCAGGCATGGATTGACAGCGGCGGCACGCTTGCTTTCCCGGGCGGTGAGAGCAGGGACGCGTTTGTTCTTCGGTGCGAGCGCGGATTTGCCAGAATGTGGGGGGAGCTGCGCAGGGCGGCAGAGCGGTGTCCGGGGAAACCAGTTTCTGCAGGCATCATTGTCCATGGCGGAACGATTATGGCGCTTATGAGTCTGTATGATTATTTACAGAGTGGTGTGTCTGCGTGTTGTCGGAATGGCTTACAGGATGGTTTTAGGGCATTTGGACAAAAGGATTATTTTGACTATCAGGTTGCAAATGGCAGAGGGTATGTGTGCTGCGTGGGGATGGATATAAAGCCAGAATATCTGCGGGGAGAGGATCGGCAGGAAGAATCCCTGTGGGGGGAAAAGATACAGATAAGGGAAGTGGAAACGCTATGAGACTGCGTATGGTATTGGAGCATGTTCTTTTATGTCACATGACTGCTTTTTTTATGGGATTTATGCTGGACTTGATAATGGGCGATCCATACTGGCTCCCACACCCTGTCAGGCTGATTGGGAAATTCATCACAGCAGTAGAAACAAGATTGCGAAAAAAGGATGCAGAAAAGAGAACTGATGTGGATAAAAGTGCGGAGGAGCTGCGGCAGGGAAGGTGTCTTGTCGCTGTTGTTCTGTGCAGCGTTGTGGTCGTTGTAACCGTTTTATTGACATTGGCGTACTGGCTGAATTCATATGTGGGCATTATGTTGGAAACGGTTATGACCTACCAGATTCTGGCAGTAAAATGCTTAAAAGTTGAGAGCATGAAGGTTTACCGCGCCTTGAAGATAGCGGATTTGGAGCAGGCAAGAGCTGCGGTCTCGATGATTGTGGGCAGGGATACGGCGTGTCTGGATGCGGAGGGCGTTGCCAGGGCGGCGATTGAGACGGTAGCTGAAAATACTTCCGACGGCGTGATTGCGCCGATGCTGTATCTGGCGGCCGGGGGGCCGATACCCGGCTTTCTCTATAAGGCAGTGAACACGATGGATTCCATGGTCGGATACAAGAATGACAGGTATCTGTATTTTGGAAGGGCAGCGGCAAAACTGGATGACGCAGCCAATTTTATTCCGTCGAGAGTCAGTGCCTGCCTGATGATTGCGGCAGCTTATATATTGGGAATGAATAATAAGTACTTTTCAGGAAACGGAGCATTGAAGATATATCGGCGCGACCGCAGAAATCATGCGAGTCCAAACGCTGCGCAGACCGAGTCCGTGTGCGCTGGTGCGCTTGGAATCAGGCTTGCAGGGGACGCCAGTTATTTTGGAAAAATCGTGCAGAAACCGTATATCGGGGAGGCATTGCGCAGGGCGGAATATGAGGATATCCAGCGTGCCAATCGACTGATGTATGTGACAGCGTGGCTGTGCGGACTTGTGTGTTTTGTTGTTTTCATGTTGCTGATATGTGGTTTGGACAGTGTGGTGTGATTAGAAGGCAGGAAGGGTGTTGTGGCATGAGTATCCACGGCGGTGATGTGTACAGAAATCATGTGGAACTGGATTTTTCGATCAATGTGAATCCGCTTGGCGTGCCGGATGCAGTGAAAGCAGCGCTGCGCGATGCGGTTGAACGGTGCAGCAGCTATCCGGATACAGAGGCGCAGCGGTTAAAGCGTGCAGTCAGCGGAATGCTGTCAGTATCAGAAGAAAAACTCCTTTTTGGCAATGGCGCATCGGAGCTTTTCATGGTGGTCGTCCATGCCATTCGACCGAAAAAGACTGTGATACCGGTGCCTTCCTTTTATGGATATGAACATGCGGCAAGCGCGGCAGGGAGTGAGATTATCTATTATAAGACAAGACGGGAAAACGCCTTTGACGGGATGGATGATATTTTTGAAATCCTGACAGAAGATGTGGATTTGCTTTTTCTGGCCAATCCCAACAATCCTACAGGCACGCTGCTGCATAAGGAAAATATGATAAAGCTTTTGAGCTATTGCAGAGACAGAGGGATTTATGTCGTGTTGGATGAGTGCTTTATGACATTCTGCGGCATTCAGTTTTCCATGCTCTCTGAGCTAAAGTCGGAAGGACTTGACAATTGTATTCTCATCAGTGCATTTACAAAGATATTCACAATTCCCGGCGTTCGCCTGGGATATCTGGTATGCGGCAATCGTCTGCTGCTGGATAGCATCAGAAAGCAGCTTCCAGAGTGGAATCTTTCCTGTTTTGCGCAGGAAGCCGGGTGTGTCTGCGCAAAACAGACGGATTTTATCGCAAAAACACAAATTTACATCTGCAGCGAGCGGCAGTTTTTGACGGAGGGACTGCGGCAGAAGGGATATGTTGTGTTTCCTTCCATGGCAAATTTTGTGCTGATTTATCGCAAAGAACTTGCTGACGAGAGGAAAATAAACGGAGATTCGCTGTATGAATATTTGCTGGAAAGAGGAATTTTAATCAGGGACTGCAGTAATTTCAGGGGATTGGGCCGTGGATTTTACAGGATTGCGGTTAAGACAAGAAGGGAGAACGAGTCGCTGCTGCGCTGTTGTCCGCGCGGCGGCATTGTGGGGGATTTCAGCGATGAAAAAAATAGAGTACTTTCTTCCGGAGGAAATTGAAAAAAGGAGCTTTGCCATCATCGGGGAGGAACTTTTGGAGAGAGGGATTTGGCTGCCGGCAGCGGAAGAGATGGTCACAAAACGCGTGATTCACACCAGCGCAGATTTTGACTATGCAAAAACGCTTCACTTTTCGGAGCATGCAGTGGAAGCCGCAATGGAGTTGATTCGAAACGGCGCAGACATTGTGACGGACACCAATATGACGCTGGCGGGAATCAACAAAAAAGTGCTCGCGGACTTTGGCGGGGAGGCGCACTGTTTTATGGCAGATGAGGAGGTTGCATGTTCGGCAAAGCAGAGGAATGTGACGAGGGCAGCAGTCAGTATGGAAAAAGCGGCAGAGCTTCGGAAACCAGTCATCTTTGCAATCGGAAATGCGCCAACTGCATTGATTCGGCTGTATGAATTGATGCAGGAGAGTGACTGGAAACCAGCCTTTATTATCGGCGTTCCAGTAGGATTTGTCAACGTGGAGGCGGCGAAGGAGCTGATATTGGAGACGGATGTTCCGCATATTGTCAATGTTGGCAGAAAGGGCGGGAGCAATATCGCCGCCGCCATCTGCAATGCACTGTTATATGAACTGCGGAAAGGAAATTAAAATACGATACGGTTTTATAATGCAGATTGCGAAAGGAAAAGTAGGATGCGATACGGTTTTACTACTGGAAGCTGTGCGGCGGCAGCGGCAAAAGCCGCAGTATATATGCTGTTGACAGGACAGGTGAAAACGGAAATCACGATAGATACGCCGAAAGGGATTTCTTATAAGGCGCAGATTCTGGACATTGTCCGAAAGGAAAATGAAGTGAGCTGTGCCGTGGAGAAGGACGGCGGGGACGACCCGGATATCACAACGGGGGTGCTGATTTATGCAAAAGTGTCCTGTCAAAAAGATTGTGAAACGAAAAACTGTTTGAAAATTGTCATTGAGGGCGGTGCTGGTGTGGGACGTGTAACCAGAGTCGGTCTCGACCAGCCGGTGGGAAATGCCGCAATCAACCATGTCCCGCGGGAAATGATTAAAAAAGAAGTGATGGAGGTCTGTCAGATTGCGGATTACAGGGGGAGTCTTTTCATCGAAATCTCAGTGCCGGAGGGGGAACGGATTGCACAGCAGACCTTTAATCCCAGGCTTGGCATTGCAGGCGGGATTTCCATCTTGGGGACAAGCGGCGTCGTGGAGCCTATGAGCAGTCAGGCGCTTTTGGATACGATTCAGCTCGAACTGCGCCAGCGCAGAGCGGAGGGCTATGACTACGTGGCAGTATCGCCGGGCAATTACGGTCTGGATTTTATGAAAAGGACATACGGCTATGATTTGGACAGAAGCGTGAAGTGCAGTAATTTTATCGGACAGACCATCGATATGGCAGTGGAGCTTGGATTTCAGAAAATGCTTCTGACAGGTCATATCGGGAAGCTTATCAAGGTCGCAGGCGGCATCATGAACACGCATTCGAGGGAGGCAGACTGTCGTATGGAGCTTCTGACTGCCTTTTTTATTAGGGTGTGCGATACACAGGTCAGCGCACAGAGGGCTTGTGAGATACTGGCGTGTGCCACGACGGAGGAGGCCGTGCAGATACTGGAAGTATGCGGAAAACTGCAGACAGTGATGGCACACGTCGCAGAGCGTATCTGTCACCATATGGAATACCGTGCCAGGGGAAAAATGAAAGCGGACTGTGTCTTATTTGCGAATGAGCGCGGTGAGTTGGCAAGAAGTGAGGGGGTGGGAGAATGGTTTACTTTGTTGGCGCGGGAACAGGCGCAGTTGATTTGATTACCGTTAGGGGGATGCGTCTGCTGCAGCAGGCGGATGTCATTATCTATGCGGGGTCTCTGGTAAATCCAGAGCTGCTTTCGTATGCGAAGGAGACGTGTGAGATTCATAACAGCGCCAGACTGACACTGGAGGAAGTGCTTGGCATCATGAAACAGGCGGAGAGGGAAGGCCGGAGTACAGTCCGTCTCCACACAGGTGATCCGAGCATATACGGGGCAGTCAGAGAGCAGATGGATGCGCTGGATCAGGCCGGTATTGCTTATGAGAGTTGTCCAGGTGTCAGCGCGTGTTTTGGGGCGGCGGCATCCCTGAACATAGAGTTCACCCTGCCGGAAATCTCCCAGTCCTTGATTATCACGCGAATGGAGGGAAAGACAAAAGTGCCGGAGAGAGAATGTATTGAGCGCTTTGCGGCACACAGAGCATCAATGGCAATCTATCTGAGCACGGGAATGCTTGAGGAGCTGGGCAGACGGCTGATAGACGGCGGATATGAAAAAGAGACGCCTGCGGCGCTTGTATACAAGGCGACATGGCGGGAGGAGGAAGCATATCTGTGCACGGTGGGGACGCTGTGTGAGACGGCCGCGGAGCATGGGATTACCAAGACCGCTATCGTGTTGGTTGGCGATGCGATTGCACATCAGCATTATCAGCGGTCGCGGCTGTATGCGCCAGATTTCTCGACGGGGTTCAGACAGCAGAGCGGGATTTATGGGAAAGACAGGCTATGAAACTATGTATTATCAGCTTCACGGAAAACGGGAAGCAGTTGTCAATCAGGATTTTGAGGAAGTTTGAACAGGCAGAAATTGTAAATGGAATCGGAATCGAAAATGTTTTAAAAATTGAGTTATTTACAAAACACAAATCATTTGAGTCAGAAAACAGCGTTCATTCTGTTCCGTTTGTGGAAAGTCCGCTCGGAGAGTGGGCAAAAGTGCAGATGTGTGAGAAAAATGCCCTTCTGTTCATCGGGGCATGCGGGATTGCGGTCAGGGCAGTCGCACCCCATCTTGCCGATAAGCTGCATGACAGCCCGGTGCTTGTGATGGACGAGAAGTGCAGATATGTGATTCCGATTTTGTCCGGGCATATGGGCGGTGCAAATGAGCTCGCAGTCTGTCTGGCAGAGAAGATGGGGGCGGAGCCAGTGATTACAACAGCGACAGATCTCAATGGGAAGTTTGCTGTGGATTTGTTCGCCAAAAGAAACGGATTGGCAATTATCAATAAGGAAGGGATAGCCAAAGTTTCCGCTAAGATATTGGCGGGGGAGGAAATCCGCCTGTGTATGGAATGTGCAGAAGATGTGATGAATGATGCAGATGCTGTCAAATACACAGAACCCGCAAGGCCGACAAGCCAGATAATTATGACAGATGTGTCAGAAAAATTGTGTCTGCCTCCAGAGGTGCATATTGTGCCATATCCACCGGATCAGCCAGTTGATATTCTGATAACATCACTTGAAAAAATAAATGAAAGAACAGTAGAAAATACAGTACAAAAAACAAATGAAAAAGCATATGATACGGTTCTTTTGTTAAGGCCAAAGAGATATGTGATAGGACTGGGGTGTAAAAGAGGGAAAACGGCAGAGGAGATTGGGCGGCTGGTCACAAAGCAGTTAGACAAGCTTGGCATTGCAAAGGCGCAGCTTGTGGCGCTTGCATCCATTTCACAGAAACAGGATGAGCAGGGCGTCATCGAATGGAGCCGCAGGGCAGATATTCCATTTCTGACATACACAGCGGAGGAACTGCAGGCAGTGGAAGGCGACTTCCAGAAGTCTGAATTTGTGATGCAAACAGTGGGTGTCGACAATGTGTGCGAGCGCGCAGCGCTGAAAGCCTGTGGAGCAGGCGGACAATTGATATCCCCCAAATATGGAGAAAGCGGAATAACAATTGCGATTGCCAGGATCAAGAGGTATTCGCGGCAAAACGGAGGTGTAGTATGAATCCAATTTACATCATAGGCATGGGGCCGGGAAAAGAGGAAATGGTGACGGGGGAGGCGTTGTGTGCGCTGGAGCAGGCGGATGTCATTGTCGGTTATACGGTGTACCTGAATCTGCTGCCAGCGCGTTTTCAGGGGAAAGAGCTGTTGTCCACGCCCATGCGCCAGGAAAAGGAGCGCTGTGAACGCTGTTTCAGGGAAGCTGGGAAAGGAAAGCGTGTCGCATTGATTTGCAGCGGGGATGCCGGAATCTATGGAATGGCATCACTGATGTATGAAATTGGCAAAGATTATCCAGACATCGAACTGATGGTCATTCCCGGAATCACCGCGGCAAGCAGCGGAGCGGCAGTTCTTGGCGCCCCCATCAACCATGATTTCTGCGTCATTAGTCTGAGTGATCTGCTGACTCCGTGGGAGACGATAGAGCGGAGACTGAGGGCAGCTGCAGAGGGCGATTTTGTCATCGTGCTCTACAACCCGTCCAGCCATAAACGTAAGGATTATCTGAAACGGGCATGTGATATCCTGCTTTGCAGCATCGATGGAGCGCGCGTATGCGGATACGTGGAAAATATCGGGCGGGAAGGGACAAAAGCCGAAATCTGTACATTGACAGAATTGAGGGAGCGGGAGGTCAACATGTTCACAACCGTTTTTATCGGAAACGCCGGGACGGAAATCATTGACGGAAAATTGGTCACAAAGCGGGGATATCACGTAAACAGAACTTAAATAGGTGAATCAAAAAATATGAAAAAACTATTATTATTTGCGGGAACAACAGAGGGAAGAACGTTGTCGGAATCTCTGTCGGCGGCAGGGATTCGCCATACAATCTGCGTCGCGACAGCATACGGCGAGATTGTGCTAAAAGCGCACCCGCTGGTAGAAATCCATCAGGGCAGAATGAATCAGGAACAGATTGCAGCATTGATTGCGACAGAAAATACATCAGAAGAAGGCTATGCGGCTGTGGTCGACGCGACACATCCTTTTGCACAAGATGTTACGCGTAATATCAAAGCGGCTGTGGAGGGAGGCAATATCCCCTATTTTCGATTGCAAAGGAACTGTGCCATACTACAGGAACATAAGGGAATGGAAAGATTTACTTATTTTGAGACAAATGAGGCGTGTGCAAAGGCGTTGGAGCAGACTGAGGGAAATATTCTGCTGACAACAGGGAGCAAGGAGCTGTCAAAATACTGTGTTTCTGCGCAGGTAAAGCAGAGACTGTATGTGCGGGTGCTTCCCAGCGTGGAAAGCCTGTCGCTCTGCATGGAGCAGGGAATCCGGGGGAAACAGATTATCGCGATGCAGGGACCATTTACGATGGAGATGAACGAAGCAATTCTGCGTCAATATCACATTTCACATCTGGTGACAAAGGAGAGCGGTGTGTCTGGTGGATATCTGGAAAAGCTGGAAGCTGCGCAGAGAACAGGAGTACACATGTTTGTAATTGGCTGTCCCACACAGGAACAGGGATATTCATTGGAAGAAGTTTGCAGTAGACTGGAAAAAATCTGCGGTAAGAAAATATTGAATCGCGCAATGGAGAATCAAACAATTCAGGTTCAGGAAATCACAAATCAGGAAATTAGCACTCAGGAAATCAGCAATCAGAAAATCTGTGGAAAAAAGCTGGAAATTATTCTTGCGGGCATCGGAATGGGACATGCAGACAGTATGACAGCAGAAGTGCAGTCGGCAGTCCGCAGTGCGGATATCCTGCTGGGCGCGGAGAGAATGCTGGAAAACATACATACAAAAGCGTCCGCAAAGATACATCCTTATTATCGTGCAGAACAGATTCTTCCCTATCTGGAGACAGTGCAGGAGAGAATTCAAAGTCCGAAAAACAGGAAAATCGTCATACTCTTTTCAGGAGACAGCGGCTTTTACAGCGGATGTCAGTCCCTATATACCGCTTTGGCGGCAGAAGTACAGGAAAATCGGCTTGATGCGTCAATCCATATTCTGCCGGGAATTTCC
Organism: uncultured Lachnospiraceae bacterium; assembly: GCA_947178145.1. Lineage (GTDB taxonomy): Bacteria > Bacillota > Clostridia > Lachnospirales > Lachnospiraceae > COE1. Next base: position 19,063 of record CAMWXE010000091.1, read on the forward strand.
TCTGTTGCATATCTGGCTTCCTGTGTCGGCGAGAGTTACCATGATGCGGCAATCTACAGTATTCATGGCAAAAAGCTGTGCAATCTGGTGCGGAGGATACAGAATCATACAAAAACATTTTTGCTGACTTCCGGTGTCAGGGATATCAATTGGCTTGGAAAGCAGCTGACGGACGCCGGCATGGCAAAATGTGGGATTGTGGTCGGGTATCAGCTGTCCTATGAGGACCAGCAGATCAGGGAATATACTCCTGCCGCGTGCAGCGGACTGAGCAAAGAGGGCTTGTACACCTGTCTTGTGAAGAATCCGTATGCCGGAGCCAGGAGACTGACTCATGGCATTTCCGATGAGGCATTTGTCAGGGATAAAAGTAAAATTCCAATGACAAAGGAAGAAGTGCGGGCGGTCAGTATCTGTAAACTGCGTCTGCGGGACCGGGCAGTTGTCTATGATATTGGCAGCGGAACCGGATCTGTTGCGGTGGAGATAGCAAGTCTTTCAGATGACATACAGGTGTATGCAGTGGAGCAGAAGAAAGAAGCTGTTTCTTTGATTGAAGAGAATAAAGAGAAGTTTTGTCTGCAGAACCTCTCTGTCATAGAAGCTACAGCACCAGAAGGCTTGTCGGCTCTTCCCACGGCGACACACGCTTTTATCGGGGGGAGCGGCGGCAGACTAAAGGAGATACTAACCGTGCTGCAGCAGATCAATCCCAATATGCGGGTTGTGATCAACGCAGTCAGCATGGAGACCATTTGTGAGATTAGGGAAATCTTGGCGACGTACCCCATAAAGAATGAAGAAATCGTACAACTGCAGGCAAACCGGGTAAGGCCTGTCGGGAATTATCATTTGATGCAGTCAGAAAATCCTGTGTGGATTTGTGCGTTTGAGTTTAGGAACTGTAGGAAAATAACTGACGCATCTTGACTTGTCTATTTCTCCGATA
>CAMWXE010000092.1 GCA_947178145.1 uncultured Lachnospiraceae bacterium
GTGAAATGAAAGAATAAATTTATTCACCGTTAATTCCGCAATGCTGTACTAGAGCCATCTCAAAAAGCATTTTTATGGTGTCCCACACAGCGGTGATGAAGTTCACAATCACATCCCAAATTCCGGTGAATATCTGTTTAATCGCATCCCAGGCACCTTTCCAGTCTCCGGTAAAAACAGAGGATATGAAATTTGCAACTCCTTTGATTATCTCCAGAAAGCCGTTCAAAATGCCTCCGATACTGTTCCACAAAGTTTTGAACCAGCTGAGGATTCTTGAACCCCATGCATTCCAAAAGGTCTGTATCCACCCAAACACCGTTTCAATCACAGTGGCAATAGCATTAAAAATAGCACTTCCAGCTTCGTATAGAGCATCCCATACTGCGGAAAGTGCGTCTAATATCGCCTGCCATACTGACAGAAGCTTATCTTTGGTACTGGTAGTGGATCCGTCGATACTATCTTCCGTAGAGCCAAATAGTGTGGCGGCCAGTTGGGAGATAACGGTCCAAACTCCGTTTAGGAATGTTTTGATAATACCCCAGACTCTTTCAAAGTTGGCTCTTATGCTTTCCCCATGCCTCTCAAAGAATCCTTTAACGATATCAACAAACATTCCTGCGGCTTGCTTTATAAAATCCCATACATTCAGCAGGAAATTCTTAACCGCATTCCACGCTTTCAGTATAGCTTCTCTGGCATTGTCTGCGCCTATCCCGGTTTTGTCAAACAGAGCACCTATTACGCTGTCATTGCCCTGCATGAAATTGATAAAATCCTCAATTATAAGGGCGAGAATTACAATGATCGCTATAATCGCAAGCACCTTTAGATTAACTGCTGACAGTAATGTTTTTGCCGTTTTTAGGAAATTTAGTATCTTACCAGCATTTAAGGCGAGCCAGATAGCACCCGCCACAATGGCAATCAACTTTAAGGCATTTTCGATACCGCCTATCCTGTTTACCAATCTCCCGATAAATGATGATACTCGGGAAATCAAATCCATTGCTTTCTGTACCCCACTAAGCAGGAACCGTATCACTCTCTCTATGTAAGGCTGCAATTTCTTTAGGACATCAAGGAAACCATTAAAAGCCCTTACCATCATTTTGCCGACACCGTTTGTGATTCCAGATCCAACCCATAGATCATTCACAAATAGTCCCCATGAATTTCTGATATTTGTCATGGCATCGGAAATACTGTAATCTAATTCGTCAAAATCGGAATTGATTGTATCCGCTGCACCAGAAAAGGCATTCACGAGGGTTTCTGATGTAATCTTACCTGCGTCTGCCATAGCTGCCAGCTGGTCTTTCGTCACGCCAAGTCCGTCAGCCATTGTATTTATCATTTCCGGATAGCTTTTCAACATTTTCGTGAATGTGGCTCCGGACAATGTTCCCTCGGCAAACGCCTTGTTGAGCATCGTCTGCGCAGAGCTGGCTTCTGAATCTGCCCGCCCGGCAGTCTTTAGCACTTTAGTTGTTAGGCTTGCAAACTCTGTGGCTGTATCCAAATCTCCAAACAGGTTTTCATCCTGCTTTACCAGCTGCGTAACAAATCCCGCCATGTCAGCATATGAGGACTTTGTGTCGTTAGCTGCTTTGAGAATTCTCTGTTGGATATCCTCCTGGTCTCCCATTTCTTTTGTAGCTGCTTTAATTTCGTCATTTATGCCATTAAATTCTTCTGCGATAGAATTTAAGGCAGAGAAGGAAAAACCTATCGCAATGGCTCCCAGAGCCTTCGTAGCAAAGCTCTTTATGTTCTTGATGGTGTTTTCGGCAGTATTCACACTTTTCTGATCCACATCAAAACCAAAAGCTACTGCAATATCCCGTATGGTCAATTGTCTTTCCTCCTCTCTCTTAATTCTTCATCCTTACCACGCTGGATATCTAAATCCATCTGATATAACGCATATAGCTTCAAAGCCTCGTCTAAGGTGTAATACTCCTCTAACTCGAACTTTGAAGCTATCTTTGCTTTAATCAATATATACATCCGGAGCTCCAGCTCCGAAAATTGAGACGTATCCAGAGTACCGTACTTTACAATATCTGCCTCGTCTTCTTCACTAATGCCTCGCCTGCCTTTCCAAATCGGCCGGCGAGTTTCTTGAAAAAACCATTGAAATTCAAACGGATTACATAGAATGCAAGAACAAACATATCCTGCACCTCTCCGCAGAAAAGCTCATTTACAAGGTCCATATCGAGAACTTCCTGCTCGTACTCTCCTGTTGGCGTATCGTCTTCATCCAGCTCAGGAACTTCGACAGCCACATTTTTGTATGTGACAAGCAGCTTTTTCATCATGGATTCCACTCTCTTTCCAGAGAAACCTTCCATGCTCTTTGCCATGGAGGCCGCTGCCTGATCCACATCAATATCCAAAAGACCGCCATCCCCTTCGCTTTCCTCTGCATCATTTCCCACAAGCGGCAAAAGAGCCGCAAGCACAGGAGTGAGCAAGGATGCCAAGTCTCCCGTCAAATTTGCGGCTACCATAGCAGGAAAAGGTTTGATGTAAAAATTGTAATCGCCGATAGTTTCTTTTTTCGGCTCTGTCTGTCTTAATCGTGCCATACACTACCTCCTAACTCTCAACACCGTCTGCAACTACGATTTCCCATTCGCGGTTATTCTGCGTCTTGCCATAAGTCTTGCTGGCCAGCTTGGTAATCCAGCCGGTAGAGGCGCTGAATTTCTCATTACCTACCAGGTCCTTGACAGTTACAGCAAAGAAACCGTTGCCGGCACTCTTCATCTTCTCGTACATTTTCTTGAGGTATGCATTGGTCTTGGAATTCTGGAGAAGTGTAACCTTAACGGTATATATCGAGGACGGATCCACGCTGACACACACTTCGCCATCCGCACCAGCTACATAGCTATTGCCATCTCCGGCAGGCTCAATCACGATAAAGCTATCGTCCGCAAAACCGCTTGCAATATGATTCCCCAGGGCAAGCGAAACCTTTTTGGGGTTATAAGTTGTTACTCTTGGCATTTAATTTCACCTCCATTACGCATATACGAGATTGCCACTAATCTCTACCGCCTGGATTGCTCCGGCCAGCTTTACGGTAAATTTGCAGCCTGTTAACTGTCTTGATGCCTTTTGACTGTCTGATAAGTCTGCTGACTTCGGTACCGTGATGGTGTAGCCGGGAATCTCATTATCATCCGCATCATACTCTGTCGGAGCAATGCCGCCAACTTTCTGACCTTCCTTCAAGGATTCCTCCATCTTGCCCTCAACACCGGTGATTCCATCGTCCGTATAAGGCACTTTCTGATTCAGCACAAGCAGATTAAACACACGCTCCTGCATGTCGTTTTTCAGCCAGTCTCTGAAACGAATCGTATCAATCCACTCATTGCCGAGCACCTTGCCGCCCATGGAGCTTGTGATATTCTTCTTGGCATAAGTAGTAAAGTAAGTGATGTTGTTATCATCACAATACTCCTTCATTGCTGTGGAGAGTTTACAAGGGCTTACGGCTGCCAGAGCCTTCAACGCCCATGTCTCACTTCCCGGATCATACCCAAAACACTTTGCCATCATTGCAATGGAAATATGGTAATTCTCTGCAGGGATTTCCTCTACATCCGGAACACCGCCACCATACACCGCAAAACTGCGAAAATAATTTGTGATGGATACCGGCAGCTCTTTATCCACAAACGTAAAGCCGAACAGCTTCTTGTTACTTTCGGTCCACTTGATCGTTTCCTCGATATCGGCTTTATTGAGAAATGTACTGGAAAGCTCAATTCCATACCATCCACCCGCCTCAGCTGCCCGGTTCAAAACTTCCGTCATGCTCTCATATACGAGATTTTCATCGTCTTCATCGTTAACGACCTTTCTCACAACAACATAGACCGTATCCGGCGCCGGGGACTGCGAGAATGCAACCGTAGCCATGATATAAGCCTGATGTTTGGGTGAAAATCCGTAATCGCTCAACTCCGCCGCTTGCGAAATTCCGACAACCTTGTTTCCGATTTCCGCTGTTGCGTTTTCAGTGTCCGGCGCCTCTGCAACCATAAGAATGTTACTAAAGCTCTCGTCACTGGACCCAGGAGTAGCAATCTCAATATCCACATTGACAATTTCATCCAGATTATTCTTAATTGCCATCGTCTGTTTCCTCCTTTATAATCACTTCTTCAATCACAGAGTCTTCCGCCTCCGTGAATTCTTTCAAGCCACCGCCGCTTGGATTTGGAACCATCTTATTGCCAGATACTCCATACCTTCCATCAGCTAATCCAACAAATGTTACTGTGAATTCTGCCATGGAGCGGTAATTGAACTTCGTGTCTCCGATCAGCTCCGATAAATCCCGCACGGGTGGATTGATAACAATAGTTACATTTTTTTCTGCCAGCCCATCCGTCATTTCCTCGGAATCCAGAAAACGCACAAATTCTTCCAGGTCCTCCACCGCGGTATTCTCATAATAGAGCACCTTTTCAGAATCATCCTTAACAGGCTTTCCAACGGTATAGAGATTGATTTCAAATGTGAAAGAGTAATTATAATACTTGTGCGTTCCTTCATCGTCAGACAGAGGAAACAGCGAACGGTTCAGATTGCTATATCCAAGGGTAATGTATGGCGGCTTTGGTGTTACGCCTTTGGTCTTCTCCCATACCACCATTGCTCCCGGATGATATTTAACAACTGTTTCATACAACAGCTGCTTCACTTCCCCTAAATTCATCCTGTTCCCTCCGTTTCTGATTCAGCCGGCTTGGAATTTGTGCTGGCCGGTACCAGCTCAAAAGTCGAGGTCCAATGCCGAATGATCGTATTCTTGCTAAGTTTGGAAGAGATGCATTCAAACCATCTTCCCTCATACAAAAGTTGGTCTGACCGAACGCCTTCCTCCTGCTTTGAGCAGTGAATAGGGAAATCGCCAAATGTTTTCAGCATCATCTTATCCCTGCTACCGCCTGCCTCGACCACTTCATCATCGGACATAGTCTGCACATCAAGAAACACCGTGATATCTTCATATCCAGCAGTTGAATAGCCATTGACGATCTTATCTTCTCCATATCTTCTCAATGTGTAATTCTCTCCAAAGAATGGCATTAGTCAGCCCCCCCTTTCTGTTGTATTACATAATTGATAGACTGCCTCATGCGGCCGGTATCTACCAGTGGAGTGTCAGAGCCTTTTCTCCGTATTGTCGCTTCTGAGTTTGGGGCAAAATCGCCTTTGACTATCTGCTCCTGGATTAAGCCCTTCTGAAATACTCCAATCTTTTTCAGTACATCTTCTGCAGAGCCACCACGCAGGAGCTCCTTTTTCATGGACTGCAAAAAGGAATTTATCTGATCTGCATTGGCGTCCACGCTATCCCGGAGGAACGGCCTCGAAGGAATATGAACAGTACCCAGCTCATTGAACATGGCAATGTCCACTAAATCAACTCCATCTTCGCTCGCCTCCCCTTGCTGTATGCCAATTCTGACTTCCAGCTGCCCCAGCTCTTTCAGCAGCTTTTCAAACTTTTTTCCATCCGCAGTGATTGTATCCCGGACATTAACCGCCATATTCCACCCCTGCTGATATGATAGGAACTATACAGTGCTTTCTGAGCTGGAGATACTGCATGCCATACACCGTCAGACCAAACTCCGCATCTGTAGCTGTGTTTCCTGTCTGGTTATTAGAAAAGGACACCGATGTTTCACCCTCCGAAACGGAAGATAATCCAATGGTATCCCCTATTGTTCCTATACCGATATTCTTTCCAAGACCAGACATTTTCATTTTGTGCGCCGTCATATACGCGAGTGCTTGCTGATGCAGTTTCTCGAATCTCTTTTTACTGATAAGCGGCTCTGCAAGGGATATGAATACCCTTACTGTGTCGTCGTCAACTTCCTTGAACTCCGACATTGTCTTTCTGATGATTTCAAAAGCATCCATAGCAGCCACCCCCTACTGATTGATTGCGGTTATAATTTTCTCCTTCAGATCTTCCACTTTATCATCATCTTTTACATCCAGGCCCATGCCGGCAGCTTTCGTCAAGAGCTCAGGCTTTTTCATGGCCTGAACCGATTTGATCTCGGCTTCTTTTGCTTCCTGCGCAGCCTTTGCCTCTGCCGCCGCAGCCTCTTCCTGCTGTTTCTTATACTGAGCAATCGCCTCCTCTGCAATCTTAGATCTCTCGAAATCGCTGATACCAGCGCCAGCCGCCGCAGGAATATCATTCTCCGCATCGGCAACAATGCCTTTAGTCAGATAATCGACAATAACCGGATGGCTTTCAGCACCATCCGGCAGCTTTACGGTTGCGCCAGGGAGAAGGGGTTCTCCGTTGATTCCAATAATCTTTCTTGACTTGTTGATAATTTCCATGCTTTTTCCTCCTTAGATTCCGTATGCCAGCAACATAGACAACGGATAGTAGATGATGAGGCCTGCTGTTCTGGTCTCGCAAGGAACCTCTGTTTCCAGTTTCTGCACCTGCAAAGGATACTGATAGAACGGGAGCGGAATCTCCAGACTGAACTTCTCCTCATCCTTCGTGTACATAAAGGCAACATTCTTACCGCTTGTGTTGATATCGGTAGCGGTGTCCTGCAACTCTGCCATGCTCTCAAAATTCTTCAAATAAGGAGCGTGCTCCTTGATGAAACTCAAAACCGTAGTTTCCGTATCCGGAATTCTTCTGGTCGCCAGATCCATGTAGATGTATGCAGGGAGAGCCAGAGAGTCCGGCTTCTCGATAGACATTGTAATCTTATCGATGAACTTCTGCATGCCGTTGATATCCTCCAGAATCTGATCGGCTGTCTTGTGCTCCCAATCGGTGTATTTCTTTCCTCCGATTTCTACTTCGGAAAGAGTGTAGAGAGGAATGTCATTCTCCTCGGAGAAAATGCCGATAAGGTTGTGCTTCTTATCGCCGGCGAAAGCAATCTTGTTTACCATGTAATCAGATGCTCTTCTGGCAGCTGCGCCCTTTCTTGCATCCAGAGACTTTCCGGCCATGCGTGATGCTCTCATTTCCTGCACATTGTAACCATAGCTGTCGCCAATGGATTTAATGGATGCAGTATGGGATTCTCCCTGTACATCAACTCTCGGAAGGTCGGTAGCATAGTTATTGATAATCGCAGCCATACCGGTAATGTCATAGCTGTAGTAAGTAGTGGTTTCCGCTCCCTCGTTTACCTCGGAGGTAATAGGGAAATATGCCAGAGCAGACAGCTCCGGATACTGTTTGTCATAAGTCTTTGCTTTGACCTGATCTAACTCGCGGGCAAAGAAAACTGTCGCTGATTCAACGCTGTCAAAGCGGAGCTGTTCACTTCCTGCCAGTCCCTTGATAAGGGTAGAGCCCTTCAATGCGCTGTAATCGTCCATATTAAAATCTTTCAATTTATGATTCCTCCTTGTAAATTATCTTTGTATTTCAAAGTTACAACTCATTCTCCCAATGCCACTCTGGTGGAATCCAAGAAAAACTCTGCATTCGCAATTCCGTTGTCCGTTTCGCCCAGAAAACAAGCATTCAACTCCACTTTATTGGTGGAGTCCAAATCGGAAGATGTGGTAAACAGGCCAGCTTCCTCTCCATCTGTAATCAGGTAAACTCTCTCCTTATACTTCGGCGCAGCGTTCCTTCCTGTCTTTATCCAGATCTTACCATGGTGCAGGCATCCAACAGTTCTCTTGTCGCCAATACGCACCTTGTTATCCATATCCATCTCAACCATGACAGAATTGTGAACAACAACTCCTTCAAATTCTGCAGAGGTCGTGGCAGAAGTGGGAATTTTTACATCTGTTCCGGCATTCGTTCCAGTAACAACACCGATTCCAAAAGAAATATTCTCCCCCTCTGCCTGTCTCGTAGATACTTCATGGGCCGATAAATCAAACAGCCCGCCGGCTACTCCTTTAGGAAAGCCAAAGCCATAACTCGTCTGTGCAGCCATACTCATTACTTTCTACCTCCTGTCATTCTTGAAATCATGTTCTTGCGGGCAGAGTTGGAATTGCTTTCCTCTCTGGCATCCCTGCGAACCTTGTCAGTTACCATCTTCTGGCGCTGTTCATCAGTGCTCTTTCTCTCATGGAAGGACTGCTTCGCGATATCATAAGCCGCATTGATGTAGCTGTCGCTCTTTCCATCCAGGTTAATCTTCGGATTAACAGCCTTGATAATGCGCTTTCTGCCTTCCCGGACAGAGAGCTTTTCGACACCGTCCAGATGCAGCTTATCGGCCATACGGCATACATCCAAGCGATCCTGGATAATTCTGTCTACAGAATCCATGTTTACTCCCTTCTCCTTCTGCTCTTCCTTGCTGCCCTCTTCCTCGGAATCGGTATTCTCTTCCTCGGTAGAAGCAGGCTCTTCCTCTGCAGCGGGATCCTCGTCTCCATTCATATCGCTGGTAGCCTGCAGCTTATCAATCTCTGCAAGGAGAGTATCGAGGTCTGCTTTCTGCTCTGCGATAATGTCCTCCGGCGCCATGCCCTCTCCATCTGAATCTCTGCGGTCAATATTCTCCCTGACCTGCTCCACAGGGCTCTTTTCCTCTGCCGGCTCTTCTGCGGGAGTTTCCCCTCCCTCTCCATCTGTTCCTTCGCCAGTTGCCTGGCTTGCCGCTTTCTGAGCTTTGAACAATGCGATAGCTGCCTCCATCTCTTCCGGAGTGAGCTCCTCGCCCTCGTCAGCTCTGCGACCTTTTGAATTAGGTTTGTACATGATTGCTTTACCTCCTTTAAGAATTTGTACATCATCATCTTTGCTATCGATATTGAGACGGGCAGCTTCTCCGGCCCTTGCCTCTCCAACCAAGGCAAGATGATTGATTTCGATATTTTTCTGTACACAGTCATATTTCTCTCCCCTGTATACTCCGGGAGTATCATCAGTATCCAGACTGTAGCCGAGCGACAACTCCTTTAGACCACACCTTTCCAAAGCGTTGGTATCATGAATAATTATCTCGCAGCGGACATTGTCTCCATCACGATATCCCTTACTCATGATTGTTCCAATCTGCTCCCTGTGGACATTTTCCTTGTCAACCTCTCCAGCGTCATGGGTGATGATAATTGGCTTGCCTTTGTAACTCTCCAACGACTTTTCATCAAAGACATCCTCCGGCAATCGGAGTTCCCTCCTGGTACTTCCATCATCGTTCTTATACTCGAATATGCCACAGGTAGTCACAATCGGATGATCTACCAGATAGCCTTCATCGGTGTAATAAGTCTGATCAACGGAAATACTGTCAATCCTCTTGTGTTTCACTTTTCGCACCTCCTGTTTATACTCACTTTTTCAAAGTAACCACTTCCTTTCATACCGGCAAATCCAATGTGTCTATATCAAATACCGGAATTGCACAGCACCGGCACTGATAATCTTCCCCAGGATGGCACCGCCTTCCTTCATCCGTTTCTGGCGGATCGTCCCAACTGAATATCTTCCCTTCCAATGCAAAGTGACTATCCCTTACCCTGACATCAAAAGAAGTAGACCACTCATATTTGTTTACACCAGCATCTCTCTGCTGACTCTGCGTAATCTTTGCATTAAGCTTTGCGGTCTGGTCTCTGGCTATCAGCCTGGCATGGCGTTTGTCTATTCCATATTGCTGCTGAAGATCTTTGACAATGTTGGTAGTGGTGCGTCCGTTCATGTAATCCGAATAAACCATTTCTTTCATCTTCCCCAGGGAACCCTTCGGAATGGTATTAATCAAATCAATATTGTCAGATATCCACTTATCCAACATCTTCTGATAATACTCTCCGGAATAATAATCATCCAGAATGTTGATACCCAAGGTTTTGCTGACAGCCTTTTTCCATTCGGCAACCGTCAGCTTGTGATCCAAACCTGCGATTTTATTCAGCTCACGCTTTAAGTTATAAAGACCGAAAGCAGAATCCATTTCCCTCTGAATGCTCTCAAAAAGAATGCCGAGCCGGACAATAGTGTTATCAATGGCATAGAATCTTGCCACCCTCCTTTTCTTTTCATTGTCCTTGCGAGAATCAGTGTTGTACTTCGTACCCTCATTTAGAATCCGTTTCAACTCAGGAATATACTTCATCAAAACTTCCCGCTCGATTGCCATATATTCATTTGTCAGTCTTATATACTCCCGTTCCGCACTGTCCGGGTACTTCATTCTGTATTTTGATGGAACAATCTTTTTGCCCCTGTGCTTGCGCTTCAATTCCTCCCGAACAATCTCTTTCCTCAGTGTTTCATCCAAATCCTCACCTTCTCTCATTGTCTCTTATTTGGATTTTCAGTTTGCTTTCGTCTATTTACTGTTGAACGCAAAAAAGCCCCACAGTGCCACGATTAGAGGCACTACAGGGCAAAGAAAAAGAGCCTCACACTCTCGCAAGGCTCTCACACTATGCTACTACTTCGTCATAAATATAATCAATCATCATCATTCACAGCATCCTGATTTATTCCATGCAGCTGATTCAGAAGTTCTCTGATGGACAGTTCAAACGGAAGGAACAACCTCTTTTTGAGTACAGAGGCAACCGGCTCAAATCTGGCATTCTCCATCTCAGTATTAAATGATATCGGCGTCCCGTAAAACTCAGTACACAAAAATACCTGTGAGGGACAATACACTGCCGGCATTCCAGAGATAATTGTCAGTGGAATCGTTTCGGCAATATTGATTCCAAATTCCTCCCTGGTTTCTCTAATCGCCGCCTCTTCCGGAGTTTCTCCCATCTCGATATGACCTCCCGGACCGCACACGAGGCCGTTATCCTTTCGTTCTCCGATAAGGATTTTCCCGTCCTTGATTACTATAACTCCGCATCCGGTAGGCGTGACAGCATCCATCTCCATATCCATATCCCCTTTTGCCATCTCTGCAGATAAAGCGGTATTGGCTGTTTCAACCGATTCGTTTTCATTTGCAGGAGCTGCCTCTTCCATTGCGCTCCAATCATCCTCTTCATCCAGAATGTCATTGATTGTAAACTCTCCGCTTTCTGCCAGCTGCTTCCTGACCTCGGAGGCATCAAGAGCCTGCATATCAACATATGCCTGTGCGGTCTGCGCTTTTGTAAGCTCCGTCTGTGCTTTTGTCTGATTTACATTTGCCTGCTCGGCTTCGCTAAGGCTCCACAAAGGCTTAAAGCCAAGGGAGTAATCCGGAATTTCCTCAAACTCCCCTTTATACTTCCCTGCGGCCAATATGACATCAAGCAATATGCCCATGTTTTTCTTTAGATTCAGCTTTTGAATTTGACCGACAAAGCTGTAATAGTTCTCCATGTCGCTCTCTCCCGTGGAGTTTTCTCCCGCTGGGGAGCGCCCGAAGAGCTTTGTCTGCGGAATATTCGATACAGCTGACAGCATATTGCAGGCAGAATCGACAATATCCTTTACCCCGGAGAATGTTACGGTTTTGTAATCATAGTCCTCTCCTTCTGCGTCAATAGCAATGCTATTGATAATGCCTTTTGCCATATCAATAATACGCAGCCTTCTCAGGACAGTGTCCTCTCCTTCGTCTGTTTCCAACAAAGTAGCAAGGTTATTCATTTTGTAGATGGCCTGCACCGCCCTGTCGAGCAGTTTCACGCCATTTCCATGTGATGTAACTGTTTCCTGGACAGCTTTATGTATTCTGATATACTCCGGTATGCCGAAGAATCTGTATTCTGTCTTGGTGCTGGATTGTGGCAACTTCCCATTTTTGAAAAGCAGGCACCGGCTTTCATGAACACGAAAAGCCTTACCGTACGCTGGAGAAATATCGTAAAACTCAGGCATCCCGAATTTAGACCACTTTCTATCATCCGGCTTGGTATCGTATATGCTGTTATAGTCCGGTGTAACCAGCGGCCTTTCAAATACCAGAAGTTCATCAATACCTTGTATGCCATCCCAATTAACAGGATCAGTTAACTCACCGCCATCATCGATAATCATAACCATCAATGCGCCGCCATAAAGTCTGGACCATCTGATAGCTTCGGAGGCTTTTTCTTCAAAATCCAGTTCATCCAAGGAATCATTGATAAATGTTTCCAGATCCACATCATTAACGCCGTAATCAAATCCGCTGCTGACAGCATCATCCGCCGGTATGTCAATGATTTTTGAGAACAGACCATTTTCCTCATAGTTCAAGGAAAGCTCTATGTCTGTTACTGGAGTGCCACTCTCAAATCGGTAATGCTCCGACACATCCTCTTGGGTACCATACTTATTCAAAAGATTTTTATATCCATCGGCCCGTTTTTCTTTGTTCTGGTCTTTCTCTTTGTCCTGCATCCTCTCACCTCCTTAATCTACCAGACTTCCGATATTGAATGTCTTTCTTTCATAGCATGACAGCGCGACAGCATCCGCTCTGTCCGGGGAACTGATTCCCCTTTTCTTCATTTCCTCTTTGCTTTCCAGCAGCATCTTACCTCTGCTCGTCAGCCTGTATTTCCTGCACGATAGCTGTGCAACCAGCTCATTATCATTCTGTAAGCTGATTCCCTCTGCAATCAGCAGCTCTTTTACGGTTCCCCATAGATAGGTTGTCATATTGTCATAAATGTCGGAGGCTTTGACTTTTCCTCCATCCACAACAACATCATCTGGCACTCTGGCCGCAGCATTCACAGGAACGATTACCATTCGATTCAATTTTTCTTCCCGCTTTACCTCTTCCAGACGATCCGTCACTCCACCGCCGAGGCCGCAATCATCAATATTTACATATATCTTTCCTCGATATGCCGGGTATGCTGCAATAATGTGCCTATACTGCTGAACCACTTTTCCAACCGTTGTCATGAGGCTTTGACCTCTGAACATAACAGTCAGCGTAATATTTCCACCGGCATTCAGCGCTATAACCGTTTCATCATCACCATATCGAGCCACATCCACCCCAAGAGATATTCGCTTGATTGGAACATCTTCTGGAAGATCCAGCATACAACAATGCTCGATTAGTGAAAGCATGATGAATACATCGTCTTCCTGCTTTGGAAATTCCCCAAAAACTCTGACAAGAACCACATTACTATCTCTTCCATACTTCCGTATGAGAGATTCAATGTTCTGTTTATTCGTCCTGGGACTATCTGCAGATGATACCGTATGGCATTTATAAAGAGCCCTGTCAGCATTGAAAGCATCAAAAAATGTGCCAGAAGTCCTTGTCGGGTTCCCGCACATCAGTAGTTTGTTATTTTCGCCAGATAGCGTACCGAGCACCGCCTCCATAATAGGATCAGCGACACCAGATGCCTCGTCAACAATGAATAGCATGTTATCCTCGTGGAATAACATGTTTCCTTTCAAAAAGGGTGATATTTGCAGTGTTTTCAAGGCTTTCCGCTGTTGGATTGTGGCATTTTACACCACGCTTGACACCATTTTACAGACCAGGCAGCAGGCCTTTCCTACCTGCTGCCAATGCATCAATTGTAAGACATCTTTCAGAACTGGTTTGCGATCTTCCTGATCTCCTCCCTCTCCAATTCGGCTGTCACATGGGTATAGATGTTCATCGTCACATCAATTGTCGAGTGTCCGAGATAGCCCTGTACCACTTTCGGCGGAATACCACGTTCCAGTGCCCTTGTCGCAAAGGTGTGGCGCATTGCATGGGGACAGAAAGTCTCCATCAGCTCCGGCTTTCTGTGCTCTGCTGCCGCTTTCTTTTCCTCCTCCCTGTTAACCGCATTTACAGTGGAATCTATATACCTTCCAACAGATAACGTCAAAAGCGGTTTACCGAACATGGTCGTGAACACCAGATGTTCCAGGCCTTTTGCCGGCTCCCACCTGTCCCCCAGCATCATGCGGAGTTCCGCCTGCTCTGCCCTGTGCTTCTTTAATCTTCTTGCGATCTCTGGCAGCAGGGGAATGGTGCGTTTGCTCTTCCCAGTCTTTACCGGTCCCTTGCGGTATTCCTTTCCAGCCGTCTTTATCAGGGTTCCGTTCACATGGATTTCCATCTTTTCAAAATCAATGTCCTTCCATTCCAGGGCATTGATCTCACCGATCCTCATTCCTGTAGAAAATCCCACATAGAATATATCTGCATAAAACGGCTTACGCTTTGCCACGCATTCAAGGAATGCCGCCTGCTCCTGTTCTGTGAGCGCCCTGCGGTGTGTATTCTCTTCCTTTTCTTCTGATTTGGCTTTTGGAAGGACGGAACGCTCAACCGGATTTGTGAGGATGATACCGTTCATCAGCGCCTGGTGGAAGAGCATGTTCATGACCTGCCTGGTATTGTCTATGTAACCATCTGAATATCCTTCCCGCTTCATTCCATTAAGTACCTTCTGAATATGTTCCGGGCGAACAGACTGCAGCTTCATGTGTCCGATTTCCGGCTTTATGTGCTTATAACTCTTTTCGTTGCTGATCAGCGTCGTTTCCCTTACAACATTGATCCGGTATTCCTTCAGCCAGGTCTTATACCATGAATCGACTGTCACCCTGTCCGGCTTCGCAAATATCCCGTGCTCAATTTCATACTTTGCGTCCCTGAGCTTTTTCTGTACCTCTTTGAGATCCTTGCCATAGAATGTATAGCGTTTCCCGTTGAATGTGTATCTCGCCTGATACCTGCCATCCTTACGCAGTAAAATCCCCTGCGGCAGCTGTTTCTTATCCTCTGCCATATCCCCAGCTCCTTTCCATTACGCAAAGAGGCAGCAGTGCCGCCTCAGTCAATATTATATTTTTATTGTGATATTGATTTAATTCGGTTATAATATATCTGCTCAGGTGTTTCTAATCGTGCGCCTTAGCTCCTTACAGGCTCCCCCATGTTGCAGCACGGCGGGAGCCTTCCTGATTCTGTTTTCCCTGGTATCATCCCCTTCCCTGTATCCCCTCTGATATGCCCCATATGGAATATTTGATTCTCAACAGGGTTTTTCCCTGCCTTTTCACATTTTGTTCGTATATGGGTCGCTCCGTAAGCCACAGGGTCATTTCTACCGTTTTCCCTGACGGTTCTGCCCTGTACACCATTCATCAAACCGTACCCTGTCAACAAACATCTTTGCCCCGATTGATACATCAAAACCATTCGCTTTTACAAAACGTCTGGCATTCCTCTGGTCAATGCCCCCGGCATACACACAAAAATCCCTGATGCTCAAAAGCCTCCTTTCCGCCAGCGGTACATAACCGGCATACTGCTTTCTGAAACCGTTTGATTTCTGCTGTTCATACCATACTGACGGAACCTTCCCGGATACTACCAGATAGCCTGCTGCCTTTAATTCCTTATGCAGCTCTTTTACAAGCCCTGCTGCCTCATCCCCGCTGATGGAGAGATCTGCTGCAATATCCTCTGCCGAGAAAAAATATTTATGCCCTGCTACTGTCCTCACCCCCCTTCCGCCGGTTCCTGCATCAGCATATCGAGCTTTTCGGCTCTCAGCCCTATATATTCCCTCAATATCTCTAACGAGTTACCGATATGCTCTGTCTTAGTGCCATTGTATGCACCTCTTATCAGTGCCTCGATCATTCCTTCCATGCTCACCATGTCAGCCTGTATGGCCGACAGCTCCTTCATCAGGGTACCATCCATCATCTGATACCCCCGTTCATCCCCTCCATGCATAACCGCATGGCAACGTGAAACCCTATCCTGAATCCTGTCTCCTCCCTCTCGTTTCCAAAATCCTGTGCCCGGTCCTCCACATCATTCCTCATTTTCACAGGCGCGTCCCCTGTCACGCTTCCCAGTGTTTCCATGAAAGCATTCCACGCCTCTCGCTCTCCCTTTGACTGGTCGTTTTCAGCATCCAGCAGATTGAACAGATCCGACTTATATATCCACCCGATCAGGTCACTCTTTGCTTCTGCAGCACGCTTTTTTAACGCCTCTGTATACTCCATCTTATACCATTCCTCCATTCCATGACTCATTTATTGATTCTTCTATAACCTCAAATAACCTTGACACTTCATTGGCGTGTGCCTGTCTTCCGGATGAGATCATATCCCTTGCAGCCTCTATGTATCCGATCGCATATGACAATACGCCCCTCTGTCTCATTTCATCAAGTGATGCAAACTTATCATCCGCGGTCTGGAATCTCCGCCGCTGCTTTTCAGCCTGCTTCTTTTTCCTGCTGCCATAGTCATCCATGCTCACGACTTTGGCAGCAGTGCTGTTTGATACGACTGTTTCTTCGATCTGCAATTTTTTTACCTCTTTTCTTTGACAATGGGCAGCAGGCATATTATAATACCTGCATACCCTCAATTTGCTTGGTTGACGGGTTGCCTGCTCCTGTTGGTATTTGCGGTACTAACAGGAGCGCTTTTCTTCTACGAATCCTATAACGGCTCCGTTCCCAATGACTGCTGCCAGGTTCTCGTTCTCCTGTTTGCTGATGCAGTCCTCAATTGTCAGACAACTGTAATCCATTTGAATCCCCTTTCTATATTGTGATGTTTATAAGTGCGCCGAGCGTCTCTTTATAGCTGTAGCCGCCGATCACTTCCGTATCTGCCTGCAGTGTGATCCCTTTGTCTATTATGCCTGCCAGACTCTGTGCCAAGCCTTTGGGCAGATATCCGATGTGCGCATATCCGATTCCCTCTATGCCTACCACTACAGCCACAGCATACTTATCAAATGTATTCGCTTTGTCACGTCTAAGGTATGTTGTGAGCTCTTCTGGCTTTCTTCCGGCTATGAACTGCAGTAAACCCTGCCTGTTACCGAATGTCACGCCCTGAGCCTTTACCGTCATACCATCTTTAACTCTTCTCCAGGCTGTCTTGAATGCCTTTGAAAGTGTGTAGCCAATCTTGTGTAACTGGTTCGCCATTGTTGCTACTGTCCTGCGGATTATGCTTATATCCTTCATTTGGTTTGCTCCTTTCTGTATTGTGTATTTTATTTTATTTATGATTTGATATTACACTATTTTGAGTATATTGTCAAGTATTTTTACACGTTTTTGATGAAATTTTTAATCAAAATTAAAAGGACACCTATCAATCAAGTGTCCTCCATGTTATGGCGTTGCCATTATCTAATGTCATCCAGTGAGAAAGCAATCTTGTTTCCATCATTGAATTCTAATGCCAGTGCTGCCCCTGTAAAATCTGCTATCTTTATCAGGTCTTCTGCTGAAAAGCTCCCTCTGTTGAACTTGTTACTTAGGGACTGGTCTGTAATTCCAAGATACTGTGCAAGATCTTTGTTCTTTTTCCCACGGACAACCATAGCAGCCTTCACCTTATCAGTTATTGGCATATGGTTGCCTCCTTCCTTTTATGGATATCATTATAATAACACACTTGAATGAATTTTTAAATCATTTTCATTAATTTTTTCACTTAATGTATTATACTTTCAGCACATACAGGATTATCACCGTCCTGTGGATTGTGCTTATATCCTTCATGTGGTTTGCTCCTTTCATTTGATAATTCTATTATACACAAAATTCAGTGAATATTCCATCTGCATTATACACAAAATTTTGTGTATATATTTATTCATTTTCTACACTTGATTTTGTGCACACCTCATGATATATTGATTATAGTGGAGAAAGTGTCTACTTTTTAGCCGTCCCCCCACTAGAAAGGAGCGTTTGCAATATGGCTATCAGTTATCAAAAGCTATTCCGACTATTAGAAGAAAATGGATGGACAACGTATAAAATTCGCAAAGAAAAATTGATAGGACAAGGTACATTAACCGCCTTAAAAAATGGTACTGGTGGACTTGACAGTAAAACCATATCCCGGCTTTGCGAAGCCCTAAACTGTCAACCAGGAGACATTATGGAATATGTCCCTGCTGCCCCAGAGGAATAGGAGGCGCAAAACTATTGAATAATCTTCTACTTGATGAACGCCCTCTGCTGGTCATGCCCAGGCTTGCCATGCTGATCGGACTGAATGAATCCATTGTATTGCAGCAAATCCATTACTGGCTCATTGGGAAAGAACAACGGCAGCAGGACTACATTGATGGTCACTATTGGGTGTATAACACATATGAGCAATGGCAGGAGCAGTTCCCGTTCTTCTCTCTTCGGACGTTGAGGCGTATCTTTACTGCATTAGAGAAGATGGGATTACTAATCTCTAGTAACTACAATCGAACCGGATTCGACAAAACAAAATGGTATACTATTAACTATGAGTCACTAAATAAGCTCGTTTCTCTGTCTGGCCAAAATGGCCACATCGTATGGCCAAATTGTCACAATGGAAGCGGCCAAAATGACCCGACCAATACCATAGATTACACAAAGAATACTACAAAGAGAGTTGAAGGATTAAAGGGTATTTCTTCAAAACAAAACGCCAAAACACCTTTTGATCCTTCCATACTGGAAAAGCAGATTATCAAATCATGTCAGGCTTATGACATACAGGACTGTAGCCCTTATATTGACATAATCAGATACTATTACAGTGTATATGAAAAGACCTTTGGAAAAGAGCACCCCAGACTATCTACTAAGGCAATGGATTCTGTTATAGACTCCTTCTTATGCTGCTCTGACAATCTGGATGGCCTTGAATATGATCCAGATGCTTACTACGCTATGATAGACAGGCACTTCCAGACACAGTATCCGGATTGCGATTACAATATCTGTCATTTTATGTCTGAGGAAGTTCGGAATAACCGCTTTTATGAGACATGCTCTTAACAACACTGCTGCCGCTTGGCACTAAAAAACTATTGTCATATAACAGCAAGCAGCGCTTGTATTCAATGTCCATTAATGAAAATACGATACACATAACTATATACAATAACTAAGAAAGAAAGGAAGTGTATATTATGCCACCAGCATTACAACCACAGCCTGAAATCACCACCTTGGAACAGTACGAAGCTTTTCCAGAAAACAGGCGAATAGAAGTCTTTGAGAGTGTTGTCTATGATATGGCCAGCCCGTCACAGATACACCAGACACTATCTATGGAGTTATCAAATATCCTCTATAACTACATCAAAAACAAAAAAGGATTATGTCAAGTGTTCAGTGCCCCGTTTGATGTAAAGCTGTCCGACAAGCCTCTTACGATTGTTCAGCCTGACATTATGGTTATCTGTGACAAGGATAAACTGGATGGGAAGCGCTGCAATGGCGCCCCGGATTTCATCATTGAAATTGTTTCCCCCAGCAATCCGTCAGATGATTATATCCGGAAAGCATACTACTACAAAAATTACGGTGTCCGTGAATACTGGATTGTGGATCCGAAACGCCGAATGGTAACGGTCAACTATTTCGAGGGAGATTTGCTAAACATCCAATATTCCTTTGAATCCACAATCAAGGTTAATATCTATGATGATCTGTACATCAACTTCTCAGATATTGCCGAGTTACTGAATATCTGAGCAAAAGAAAAAGGCATGTGCTACCCTGCATATGCCTTTCATTCTATTTATATAATTTTCTGTTCGACTGCTGCCTATTTGATAAATATGGCTATTCTTTCATCTGTTCTTCTAGCCACTGCTCGAAATTGCCTTTTGGATTCCATCCAGAATATGCCATTTCTATATTTTCATAAACAAGTTGCGTATTTGGATGGTTTATTCCTAGTTTATGTAATAAAATATTATATGCTTTGAGGTAATACGTTATTGCAATTTTATCCTTACCCCGTTTCTCATACACATATGCCAGATTATTATAACTCATTGCTGTAGATGGATGCTCCTCTCCCAGTACCTTTTCTCTTATATGCAGTCCCTTTTTATACAGTTCTTCCGCTTTTTGGTACTCTCCCTGTCTCGCATACACACCTGCCAGATTATTATAGCTCGTGGCTGTAGACGGATGCTCCTCTCCTAATACCTTTTCTCTTATCCCCAGTGCCTTTTTATACAGTTCTTCCGCTTTTTTGTATTCCCCCTGTC
>CAMWXE010000093.1 GCA_947178145.1 uncultured Lachnospiraceae bacterium
GGAATCTACTGGGATTCACTGGCTTCTTAGTGGTACAAACTTTTTACTCTCAAGTTGATTAGAAAGGTAGGTAGTAATATGCAAGCAGCAGATTATATCAGAAATTTTGTAGCAGAGAACGACGATAAGTATTCAATAATTGTTTAGAAGTTTTGGTTTTATAGTATGGGGCAAGTATGCGAAAAAACTTGCAGCTTTAGCAAATGCACTATATAATTATAGAAAAGGATGGTGATTAAATGGATACAGCAGTAGCAAAGCAGTTAGATCATTATACGATTGAAGATATCTATAATCTGCCAGATGGTCAAAGGGCGGAATTGATTGACGGTGAATTATATATGATGGCTACGCCTAGCAGAGTTCATCAAAAGTTTGTACATTTTTTTGATTGGACAATAGGAAATTACATTCATAGTAAAGACGGAGATTGTGAAGTATATCCAGCTCCATTTGCAGTATTCTTAAATGCTGATAATGATATTTATGTGGAGCCTGATATTTCTGTAATCTGCGATAAGAATAAGCTTACAGATGAAGGTTGTAAGGGTGCACCAGATTGGATTATTGAGATCGTATCACCTTCCAGTCGTGCAATGGATTACAATAAGAAGTTATTTAAATACAGGACGGCAGGAGTTAGGGAGTATTGGATTGTTGACCCAAAGAAACAACTGATAATGGTTTACAATTTTGAGCATGATGCATTTGAAGAATATTCTTTTTCAGATAAGGTAAAGGCTGGAATATATGAAGATTTTGAAATTGATTTTTCAGGGATAAATATGGAATAGCAATAACGGTGAATCAGGGATACTATATCAGACGCTGATGAATCTATATCTGTCAGATTGTGCAAAGAATAAGGTAGAAGCAGTGAAGAGAAAAATGTTAGCATTTCTGTACAGCACAATAAAAACTACAGGAAGATGTTTGCATATGCTGACAGCCTGAAAGATAACGGCATATGCATACAGCCGCCGACCAGGCTGCAAAGCTGGCGAAGATGAATCAGAATTGATGAGAACGAAGAGTGGCTTGCATTGGCTTTTAATGGCTGATGTAAGCACTTTTTGTATCTTTGTATAATAAAAAACTACGAATTGGGCACAAACAGGAGAAAGCACTATGGCGAAAAAGAAAAGGAAAACGATACCAAAACCAAAGACAACTATCGCAATGTTACAGGAATCAAGAAATGGTGGACAACTTGCATTGCGGGGATACTCCTATCAGTTTCTCTATTCCTGCTATTTAATGATATCTGCCATGAATGAAGGTGTTATGTTCAAGCTTGAGGGTATCGAAGATATTGATTACACTATTTGTTCAAATGATAAGAATGTTATCACACATATTCAATTGAAATATTCGACGACGAAACAAGATGCCAGCTTTATGACAAGCGTAATAAAGAATTTCCTTGAGGCATATCTGATTGATAAAAATAGAAGATTTAAGCTGATTTATGATTTTGTATTTGCGACAGGAAATTTGAGTAAATTAATTCAACAAAATTTAGATGCAGCTTCTCGAAAATATTGGCAGGGTGTAGTCGAAAAAATCAAGAAAGCGAATACACTCTGGAATTGGAGCGGTTATGATTTCGATGATTTCATTTCAAAGATTTCGTTTGAGAATATAGAAAAGAGCTCACTTGAAGCGAGTGTAGAGTGTGCTTTAATTGAAAGGTTTGATATTACAACAAACAATATTCATTTGTTTGCAAATGGGATCAAGATGTTTTGTCTTGATAAGATGGAGAATCGCGGTGATGTTACATTAAAAGAGATACAGAAGTGTATAGAAGCTGTCAAATTCGATATTGGTAAAGGAGTGCAGAATCCTGCACATAGTTGGATAAAACGAATCGTTTTTACCGCTTCCAATCATACGCTGTCTGATTATTATGAAGGTAAAAAGGCTACTCCTGCAGATATAGCGAATGATTTGCCAATATCTCGTCCTATACTGGAAAAAGAACTGATAGATTCTGTCCATAATAATATGATTACAGTCATTAAATCATCAAGTGGACAGGGAAAAACTTCATTAGCACTAAAAACGCAGTTTGCTTTGCGCTCAGAATACACTCCATATCAGATATTATGCTGCGATGATGTGCAGGAGCTTGGTCATATTGTAGATTATTTTTATGCCAGAACGAGGCTTGGAGAAAAGCCATTGATATTGCTTGATAATTTGGATGCACATTTGTGTAAGTGGAACAAGCTTGCGCAGCTAATGCAATCGGGGGTAATGCAGAATTATAAATTGATTGTAACTTCACGGGAGAATGATTGGTATAATTATGATTAGCCCGTCAAAAGGGTATTTTTCAAAAGAATGGTACAATATATAGTGATTTGGACAGAGGTACATATTCTATATATTGTGGTCATTTTCCTTGATTACCCCTTTTGACGCTTTAATCATAATTATAGTGGCGATTTAAGCAATCTGCATTCATTAAATATTGTGAAACCTGTTCTTATGGAGGATGAAGCAGTAAATATTTTTCGTATGCTGTACAATACTGGATATTTGCATCCTGGGATAACAGATTGGAGAAGAGCATGGGCAAAGGTAGCTGACAGGAAATTGTTGATAGAGTATGTGTATCTTCTTACACATGGAGAGATGATAGAAGAACGGATATCTGCGCAAATGAAAGAGATTGGGGATTCCGCAGCGGGGGGCATCAAATTTGAAGTTTTGCGGAAAGTGTGTTTTGCAGACATATGTGGAGTTCAATTGCCAACAAGAAAACTTTTAAAGATTTTGTCGCCCAAGACAGAGCGTGACATTGGAGAGCTGTTAAAGAGTATGACAGATGAATTTTTAGTTCATGTCAGTCAGGATGGAGATTATGTTGAAGGGTTACATCCAGTCCGGTCGCAGCATATCGTGAATCGGCTGCATGAATATTATCCACTTGTTGAAACCGCCCTCGATATTACAAGAATTGCAAATATTCAAGATTTCCCGATACTTTTTGCTCATTATCCCGAGTTTGAGTTTGATAAAGAGGAGTTTTACTCAAATTTCGTAGATGAATGGTGGGATGTTACGGATTTGAAATGCTACCTGCTTGCGGTTCGTGGGACCTTTTCAGGAAGTGTTATGCAATATTTCTTAAACAATAAGAATGCCTTTAATGAGGCTAATGCGCGTGGGGGATTGTTTATTTTTGCGACAGAATTATGTCCATTTGTTAGATTTGAAGAATTGAATGAATCTTTAGAGACACTTGATGGCTTGGCGGAAATGTCACCTGATAATGAAAATATTCAATATTTAATTGGGCTAAGGGACAGTACGCCGAAGATTGAAACAACGCAAACAGATGTATATATTCTGAGTTTGAAAATATATCAAAAATTATTGGACATAAATACGACGGAAATTATAGATATGGATTCCTATGCTATGATAGCAGATTTGCTTTACCATCTATATTCTGCAATGAATTTATCATCAAATATCAATTTAGAAAATCTTTGGTCAAATTCGGAAAAATACAATATTGATACCATGTCTTTATTGATGTATACATCATTTTGTGGTAATAGAGACAGGTATCTTGGATTTGTAGAGTTGAACCTTCCCAAGATATTAACCTATCTCAAACACAAGACGAAATCTCATAGGCTATATGTTGGTGATGACAGGAAAGAGATATATGTTGAATACGTTCTCAGGATAAGTGAAATAGAACAAGGAAATCAGGAAAGCGTTTCACGGTTGAAAGTAATTTGCAGGACTTTGCCAATTTTTAAAACATATCATTCGGATGCGGTAATGCCTCATTTAGATGCGTTGGATGTGTATACAATACCTGATAATGCTCATAAAGCGATGCCAATTAGAAATCTGATAATTATGTTTCGTCAGAATTTTGCGTCATTATGGTTAGATACGATACAGAGCAATTATGAGTTTGATACAGTAACCGATTGGATTGAGCATTGGTTCAATACTCGAGAATGTGTCTGCAGACTTTTGGAGAAGGTATGTATCTGTATATACAAATTGTTGGAGGGAAGGCATATTGGCAGCTCAGGCGCAGAATTTGATGAGAAAAGGGAACAGTACGATAAAAATTTGCGCGGAGTGTTATCCTATCCGAAAGAGCATAGACCATTTGAAGAATCACCAGAGATACCGAAAAATTTTTCGGCGGTTCAAAGAGGCTATTTTGGAAGTATACAAAATTTTTCAAATCAGGTAGTTGGGCTTATAAAAAGAGATAATCAGATGCAGAGTCAGGCACTTTATGATTTGAGAAAGGCGATGGCAGAACTTTCGTCAATGCAGTATTTTTTTGGAAATATGCCATTGGGTCATATGTACCAGTATAAACATAAAGTTTTGTGTGAACAGGAAAATCAGAAACTGATAGAAACTTATATGTGTTGTGACTATTATACACAGCATCAGGCAAGTACGGATTTCAATAAATATCAAGTGAAAAACTGGTATACATCCATGCGCAAGAAAGAACTTGACAGGGTAAATTCAGCATTTGAAATGATTCAAAAAGAGTATCTTGCAGAGTTTCCGATACACATATATGAGGATGGAATACTTAAGTATTATCCAATAATACTTAGGTCGTTTGATATTACAGACGAAGGGGCGATACAGGTTTTTTTGGTTAGCGCTGCATCTATTTCAGAATTTCCTTTTGATTTTTTAATTCTTATGTGGTGTAATGAGGAAGGGGATATCTGGCCTACAGCATTTAGATTTTCAAAACAATGTTTGGAAGCATTATATAGGGCTTTCGTTTCCGGAGAGCAGGAGGCAGTGGATTCCCTGCCAGCACCATATCCGATAGAAGTGACATCAGAGATGCTTGCTTGTTTTAACAGCGATGTAAAATTGCAATCAAAAGAAAGTGTGAATCCATATAGTAGATATATTGGTGATATAGGACAGGAACTATGGATATATTCCCAAAACCGTGAATTGCTTTCTTCTGATGAAGATAGGGAATATCTTACTTATATGCTTGAGGAGGTCAAGAAAAAAATAAGTACTATGCTCAATAAAGTAAAGATGCATTTGTCCTCGGAGATTTATAGTGATTTGAGTGCACTGTGTGATTTGACGTACAAAGGGGAAGTCTTTGATGATATGAAGTTGAACACTTTAGTACTGAAATATCAATATATGTGAGAAAAAGAACGCGGCCTTGAAGGAGGAATAGTGTATGTTGGGGGACATATGAGAAGGATGGAATAATTTTTTAAGGAGCAATACAGGACAAATAGGAGGGAAGGGCTTGAAAACCGTCTGACATTAGCGTTATGATTCCTATATAATATGATGAAAGATACGCTTATAGGAAGGATAAAATTTTGGAAAATATATTGAAAAGAGATGGCTTGTCATTGGCATTGTTAGAAAAGTTATCATATCAAACTGAGTTAGGAATACGACTGAAGAAAAATCTGCATTATTTTAATAAAAATATGTTGTTTGATGAGTTGATAAAAATGAATAAATGGTATGATACTTGCGAATATCTTCATAATATTACAATAGATTATCGCATTAAAAGTATTCAATCAGCAATGCTGAAATATGATCGATATTATCCGAATCATCAGACGGCCAAAGTTTTTAATGATATGTTAGGATTTCGCACCCTCTGTGATAATTATGAGGATATATTGGCGCTACAGACATGTAAATGGATTCGCGTAGCAGATATGTCTGATGGAAAATCAAATGATGATGGCTATAGAGGCGTGCATGTATATTTTCAACTCAGCAGTTTTCATTATCCAATTGAAATCCAGTATAATACATATTATGACAGGCAGTTCAGCAATTGGCTTCATAAGTATGTTTATAAAAGAGGATTTGATGATCAAATTGGTTGTATGTTGCGTCAGGCATATGAGAATGCTAAAATAAGAAATGAGAATGAGTTTAGGGAGATGTTAAAAAAATGTGCTATCTGATAGCGAAAAAATTTAGTGAAACAGGGTGTCTGGCTTTGCAGATGACACATGGTCAACACTTGGCGGATTTTAAAGAGAGGTTAATGCAGGCTGTGGGATATAAGGATATCCAGCTAGTAACAATCAGCCGCCCGTCTGCGTATGGTGAATACGAACCATATCATTTTGTGGATACAGAGCAGGAATTTGAGGAAATGGTAATACGGATGAAATAGAAATCAATCTACTTGGAGTTATGGGTATTTCCATACAGCTTGACGAAACAGTGCAGAAGATGTTGGCATATGCTGGCAGCCTGAAACATTAAGGCATATGCATACAGCCGCCGACCAGGCCGCAAAGCTGGCGAAGATGAATCAGAATTAACAGAAAGAAAAAAACACTTTAGACAACTAAAGTGTTTTTTTGTTACAAATCTATATAACACTATATCACAACAGAAAAAATAAGTCTAGTATTTTTTGAATAAAACGATATAATGATTTTTGTAGCGTGCAGCTGCGTACGCCTTCAATGAAGAAAGTGGCGCCAAAATCATAAGAAGGCGCAAACAGAAATCTTGTAGCAATTCAAAACATGCAACCCCGCAGGAAAGGGAAGTACATGTGCAAATCCACGCAAGTGGGTAAGGAATGAAAATTCCTGGAAAGGTATAGGTAAAATATGTCAGAGAACAGATCATCAGAGAACAAGGAATGGAGAAAGGAGGAAGTACATTTAAAGGAATGCAGGGCATTGATTGCTGCCAACGTCGAGGAGTACAGGAAACAGTATGAGGAGCGGCACAAGGAGACAAAGGCTCTGTTTGACGAGGTGCAGAGCGGCAATGTCGAGTTGTATGATCAGATGATGACGTCCAGAAGTCTGGAGGAACACAGTCTGAATCAACGAAACAAGAACCAGGCCGCCTACGACAAACCATTTTTTGGCAGAATAGACTACCACAATATGGACGAGCAGCTGTTTGAGTCCATCTACATTGGAAAGCATGGTGTCCTGAGAGATAAGACCAACGTGGAGATTGTGGACTGGCGTGCACCGATTTCCAGCGTGTATTACGAAAATGAAATTGGTGAGGGCACTTACAGCATTCCGGACAGCCACAGCGATGGCAAAGGGCGTGAGTACCACATAGACCTGCATCTCAAGCGGACTTACGATATTGAAGAGGGGCGTCTGCAAGGCTTTTATGACAGTGATGTCGCTGCAAATGACGAGCTGCTGGTGAAGTATCTGAGCAAAAACAGGGATGCAGTTCTCGGCGATATTATCGCAACAATCCAGAAAGAACAGAATGAAATCATCCGGGAGAGTCCATTCCACAATGTTCTCGTGCAGGGAGTGGCAGGGAGTGGGAAGACCACTGTGGCGATGCATCGCATATCCTACATCATGTACAACTACAAAGAGCGGTTTATGTCAAATGAGTTCTGTATCGTGGGAGGGAGCGACATCCTGATTGACTACATCACAGGCGGACTTCCAGAGCTGGATGTGTACGATGTGAAACATATGCGTATGGATGAGCTGCTGACGCATTTATTGAAAAGAGAATGGAAGAAAAAGTATAAAATCATGCCGCCGTCACCCAATATGGCATGGAAGAGCAAAATGCTGTTTGCATCGGAGCTGGAACAGCATCTGCAGAGACTGCGTGACCATATCCTTGGAAATTGTGTGGTGTGTGATGAGGATATCGGCATGCTGTTGTCCCGGAAAAACAATGACAATTTTATCAAGGGAAATCCCAACTATTCTATTAACAGGCTTCTGGTGACACTCGACGAGCGGCTGCGTTCCCGCATCAAGCTGCAGTGCCAGGAACGGGAGGAAATTGGTATTTATAAAAAGAAACTTGCACAGTACAAAAACTATTTTGCAAACCACTGCTACAAGGGCAGTGTGGTTACTTTGTATTTGCAATTTTTGGAGGTCTACGGCAAAACGTACTATATCAATATGGCACCAGTGGAAGAACAAATCTCACACGGTGTGTTTGACGTGTATGATGTCGCTGCGATGCTGATTATTTACTACAGGACTCTGCAGAGAAAGCCGGATGAGGAGTTTGGGCAGATTTTTATCGATGAGGCGCAGGATTTTGGTCCGATAGTCTATTATGCCCTGCGGACAGTGCTGCCAGAGTGTTATTTTACCATCATGGGGGATGTGTCGCAAAATGTCAACTATGAGTGCGGCATGAATGAATGGCATGATATGCAGCAAAAAATTTTTTGCAGTGGTACAGACAGCTTTCGGGTGTTGGCAAAAAGTTATCGGAATACGATTGAAATTTCTGATTTTGCAGGAAAGATATTGAGCAGTGCATCAAAGGGGGCCTATAAAATTGAACCAGTGATCAGACACGGCGAGCCAGTGCATTTTATAGAGAGTATTTCGATGGAGGAAGCGGCCGGGCTGTCGGTGGATACCATCGCAGACATGCGGCAGAAAGGGTATGAGACGATGGCGGTAATCTGTTTCTCTGATGAAGAGAAGGAGTGTGTCATCAAGCGTCTCAGCCGTCAGATACAGCTCACGGATTCGGATAAGAGTGGTTTCAGCAAGGGAGTGATGGTACTCACGGTGCCAGAGACAAAGGGTCTTGAATTTGACTGTGTACTTCTGTGGAAACCGGACCTGCGGGGATATAAAGACAATCCCAAGCTTGCAAAGCTCTTATACGTAGCGGCCACAAGGGCACTGCACGAACTGTTTGTGGTGCAATAACCTGTGCGTGGTCTGACACATTACTGACTGCCAAAATCAGTAGAGACATGAACCGCCCATTACTGTTCACTCCGTTCCAGTAACGGGCAAACAAGGCAGATATTGTGAAGAGCGGGGGAGTGTGATAAACTCGTTTTATAGTAGGATGAAAGGGTAATGAAAAATGAACAATAATGTCTATAAAGTACACAGGCCAGATGCGCCGGTTGACTGGGTTGTGGAGGTGCCTGGGTCAAAGAGCATGACCAACAGGGCGCTTTTGATGGCAGCCCTGGCTGATGGTACGACGATTTTGAAAGGAGTGCTGTTCAGTGATGATTCGAGAAATTTCCTGGGTTCCCTGCAGTCACTTGGCTTTCTGGTGGAGATTGACGAGGCGGCAAAAATTGTGACCGTGACCGGCTTAAACGGAAGAATCCCTGTCACGGAAGGGGAAATTTATGTCGGGAGTGCGGGAACGGCCGCAAGATTCCTGACGGCAATGCTGGCAATGGCGGAAGGAACTTTTGTGGTAAATGCCTCGGAGCAGATGAAAAAGCGCCCGATGAAACCGCTGTTTGATGTGTTGGAAGATATGGGGGCGGAAATCACCTGTCTTGAGACGGAAGGCTTTCTGCCTGTCCGAATAAGGGGGATTGGCGGAAGGCTGCCTGCACATGAGATGTGCCGGGTAAAGTTGGATATCAGCAAGAGCACACAGTTCCTGAGTGCCCTGATGCTGATCTCACCGATGGTAAAGCAGGGACTTCACATTGCGGTTACAAGTGAGCGCAAGGATGGTGCATACATTCGGATTACGCGCAAAATGATGGAGCAGCTTGGCGCGAAGGTTGATTTCGATGGCGTGAATTACACGATGCGGCGCGGGATCGCGTATGAGTCCGGCTGCTGCCAGATTGAGCCGGATGTGTCCGCAGCGTGCTATTTCTATGCGGCGGCAGCGCTCACAGGCGGAAGAGCTATCGTGCGGCATGTCACGTGGGAGTGTATGCAGGGCGATTTGAAATTCTTAGAGCTGTTGGCACAGATGGGATGCACTGTCAGAGAGACGCCCGAAGGTATTGAGGTCAGGGGGGCTGCACACGGCAGATTAACGGGTATTACGGTAGATATGAAAGATTTTTCAGATCAGGCCATGACGCTTGCAGCACTTGCCCCTTTTGCAGAGGGGGATGTCCGCATCGAGAATATAGGACATATCCGGCTTCAGGAGTCCGACCGCATCCATGCGATTGTGACAGAACTCACAAGACTTGGGATTTCCTGTGAGGAGGAGCCGGATGCGATCACGATACACCCAGGGATGCCAGTGCCGGCCGTTGTACAGACATACGATGATCACCGCATGGCGATGGCATTTGCGCTGATTGGATTGAGGACAGAGGGGATAGAGATCGCAGACCCTATGTGCTGCAGGAAAACATTTGAGAATTATTTTGAGGTGCTTGATGATCTGACATGGCGGTAAGACATCGCTGACAGCATAAAAACAGAGTGGTTAGGAACTGTAGGAAAATAAGTGATACAGATTGCGCAGGATATTTCTTCGAGAGTGCAGTACAAAAAACGTAGGCGTAGTGGGCTACGGCGAGGCTTTTTGTGCTGTGCTATCGGAGAAATAGACAAGTCAAGATGTGTCACTTATTTTTCTACAGTTCCTTAGTTTAATAGCCGCTCTGTTTTAGCTTTGCCACAAGCTGTACATAAAATTCGCGGACGTCGAATTCCGGGATGTTCTCACGGTTTAAGTCAATCATATCGCCATGTGAGATGCCGCGGGTGCCATTTACGGTGAGCATCTGAAAGGTTTCTCCCCACGGAAAGGATTTTTCGCTGACAAGTCCGTCGTTTACCCCGTCAAAGTGCCTGGCGAGATGATAGGTAAAGTTTAGCGGAAACCGTCCTCCGCCAGCTTTGTTGAGATTTGAGCCGACACTCTGATACAAAACACCAGCCGCATCAGGATACTTGTCATTAAATTCCTTACAGTACGAGGCAGTGAGATTGCGGACAGCTGCCAGGAAGTCCGGATTGGGGTCCCCAAGTTTCAGGAGTGCAGCGTTATAGGTCTTTGCCACTGCATGCTGTTCTGCCTGTGGAATCCTTGTGAGCAGATAGTCTGCGAACTCGCAGCCACGGTGTGGAGTGCTGACTGTCGTGAGTGTGGCAACATGCTCTGCGATGCTAGGAAGATGCAACGCATATCTGCAGTCCAGACCACCCTTGGAGTGGGCGATAATATTCACTTTGTCGCAGCCCGTCTCCGCAACAATGTTCAGAATCCGTTCTGCAATCTCATGACCGCTTGTCTCGACAGAAGCAGCAGACTGGTGTTCTCCATAAAAGATTCTTGCGCCGTTATCCTCGAGGGCCTTGGGAATGCGTCCCCAATAGTTGAAATAGCGAAAGTCGCGGAAGAAGACGCCGTGCACCATGAGAATGGGATATTTTGTGGCGCAGATCTGTTGTGCGTGGCGCTGTTCGTCAGTGATGATTTTCTGGTTTTCCAGCGCGATCTCGTCTGACACAAGCCGAATCATTTTTCCAAGGACAAAGAGATGGACAATCGGTATCATTCCGCAGAGCACAGCCAGGATGCGCGTTCGGACACCGAGCTGTTTTGACGAAAAGAAGATGCGCAGCATGCCATTCCAAAATACAATCGCCTCCAGCAGGATAGCAGTCAGCGTATTGATAATCCAGAACTTAGGATTCTGAAATATATTTTCGGCACCAAGCAGATTGGTGAAGCTCAGAAGAAACAAAAGGACACACAGGGCAGCGGAGCATAGAAATTCCAGGAGCAGGGCGTTACCGCGCGCACATGTTCTAAGCCGTTTCGTGCGCGGCAGAATCCATGTGGGAAAAAAATTTACAGCGACATATAGAAGGAGAAATACCCAATAAAGGCCTGTTATTTTCTTAACAAAGAAAAAATTCGAAGCAATCAATATAATGAATGCATAGAGCAGACAATTTATGATGTATAAAAATTTGTTGTACATTACTGTATGTTCCTTTCAGTTTTGTCGGAAAGATTAATATTTGTTTATTGACATGCTTATTATACATCGGTTTCTTTCCTGGGAACAGTAACGAAATAGACAAAAGTACTGACTTTGATTTATTCATTGTGCTTAAAGAAAAAATCATGTATACTATTTGGAGGAAATAGTACCATTAAGAAAGGAGCAGAATTATGACGAACCGTCAGAAAAATCCATTGTTATACAGGATACTCAGAACACTGTTTTATGTGCTGTTTATGGCAATATATCATCCCCGGATGATCAATAAATCGTATATACCCCAAAATGGCAGGATTGTTTTGGCCGGGAATCACAAACATGCGCTGGATCCGATTCTCGTGGATTGCTGCACAAAAAGGACTGTACATACACTTGCCAAAAAGGATCTTCACGATGGCGCTTTTGGCTGGCTGTTTCGCGGTGTAGGAACAATTCCGGTTGACCTTCACGCAGAGCATAATCCGGCAGCACTGGAACAGTCGGTTGACTATCTTTTCAATGACTGTGCGGTCAATGTGTCACCAGAAGCGAAACGAAATTTTACAGATCAAATTCTGCTGCCTTTTAAATATGGAGCAGTCGTGATGGCGAAGAGAACACGGAGCAGAATTGTGCCTTATGCAATCACGGGGGATTATCGGTTTCGCAGCAGGAATCTGCGGATTACATTTGGGGAACCGCTTGATGTAACTGATTTTACAGTGGAGGAGGCAAATGTGCTGCTGTACAATACAGTCAAATCGCTTTTGATACAGTCTATGGATTCACAGGAGGCGAAAAAGGATGAAACGGCGTAGACTTACCTTTTTGTTGATACATCCTGAAATATCGAGAACCCGATACAATTTTGTGGGTGTTATCGAGAACGAATGTCTGGAACTTGAGTACATATCCGCCATGTTGAAGAAGGAAGGGCATGCGGTAATACTGTATGACGGACAGGTGGAACCATTTGGCGCAGGAACGGCAATCCAGAAAACAGAGCCCGATGTGGTATATGTGTGCGGCAGGGCAAGGCAGGAGAATTTCATGCTCGAATACTGTGCGAACGCGAAAGAATGTGGCGCAATAACAATTATTGGAGGACTGCATGCACAGCTTTGCTATGAGCGGATGTACCGCCCCTGTGTGGATTTTATTGTTACCACCTTTGATATATACAAAATATTGGACATTGTGGCATATGCCGTATATCACGAGAAGGCTGCAGCAGAGCAGTTTGCAGGAGTCTGTTATCAGAAAGAGGGTGTATGGCACTATCAGGCAGGAGAACCTTTTGACATCAGGCGTCTGCCGCTGCCGGATCGCAGTTATTTTAATGCATTTCCGCATCGGTACCAATACCTGGAACTGGCGCATGCTGCATGGGTGCGGACTGCTTATGGATGTCCCTACCGCTGTGCATTCTGCCATAGAAACAGGATGAATATGGGACAGCTGAGTCTCCGTGACATTGAGGACGTGGTGAGGGAAATTGCGCAGATTGACACGGAAAATATCTATATTGTGGATGATGATTTTCTGTTTGATACAGAGAGGCTGGGGCGCTTTGTGGATGCAGTCAGGCAGCAGGGTATCCGCAAGCGGTACATTTGTTATGGAAGGGCGGATTTCATCGCAAAGAATCCGGAGATGATGAGAAAGCTGAAAGAGATAGGGCTTTATTATGTGCTGGTAGGACTTGAAGCGATTGAGGATTCCTATCTGGCGCGCTATGAGAAACGGTCAGACGTGCACAATAATGTGCAGTGTGTTTCGGTCTGCAATGAGCTGGGAATTCATATGATGGGCATGTTTATTGTCGATCTCAGTTTCCGGGCAAAGGATTTCAGAGCGCTCTATCATTGGATTGTGGAGCATCAGGTGCGGCATGTGGCACTCTCTGTCTTTACACCGGAGTTGTGTACACCGGTCTATGAGCAGTATAGAGACAGGATTATCACGGACAATCCTTCGCATTTTGACTATCTTCATCTCGTTGCGCGGCCAGCTTATATGGGAGTCAGGAGCTTTTACTTCCATTATTATATATTGCTCATACGGCTTTTCCTCAAAGCAAAGCGGGAGGGCGTATATGATTTTATCGACTATGGGGATTATATCAGGTCTTTTGTGGCCAATATGTTTCGGGGGATGCGCAAAAATGATGATATGTAGCGGTCAGGAGGTATTATGAAGAAAATTATACCAAGTAAGTTGGAAACAGGTGTGCAGAAGTTTCTCTACAAAACGATTGGGGCGCGGATTCCGCAGCGTGTGACGCCGAATCAAATCACGCTTCTTGGCGCGCTCGGAGGACTTTTTGGAATTGTCTGCGCAGCCTTGTCAGAATGGAACAGATGGTTTCTGATTGGGACAATCGCTGGCCTTATGTGCCATCTGATCTGTGATGATTTGGATGGGTATGTGGCAAGAACGAGAAACATGTGTTCCGAAGCGGGGGGATATTTTGACCTGCTGACCGATATCCTGCACATTACATATTTGATTATCGCGCTTGCTTTTGCAGGGGTTATTCATTTTTGGACTGCGATCTTTATGGTGCCGGTCTATGCGCTGATGATGTTTACGGCCATGAATTATATTCTGCACTTGGATGAGTTTCTGTTTCCGCGTCTTGGTCCCATAGAGACACATTTATTTTTTGCCGGGATTTGCCTGATAGGCATGGCGGATCGCGGGAACTGGAATTTCACGTTGTATAAATATGTCTGCAATCCGGCGGATATTGTCGTTTTGGCCGGTGGGGTACTGATGTACTATGAGATGATTCGTTTGCAGGTACAATTATTTAAGAGGCTGCGTCAACATGAGAAAAGATAGTCATATTTATATTGTGCTCGTGAAGGCACATACAGGACTTGGGAGGGTGTCAAGGGTCCTGGCAGGAGGATACGAGTATTCCCATATAGCAGTCTGTAGGGAAGACTGTTTTGTGGATTTTATCACTTTTTCGAGAAGGCGGCACTATGCGCCGTTTGATGCAGGATTCATGCATGAAACGCGTGATTGTTATTGCTTTGGGAAGCATGACAGGGTAAAGTTAAAAATATTTAAGCTGCCTGTGGACTCTCGGGGGGAGAGAAGGCTCAACCGTTTTATCAGTCATGTGGAACGGCATCAGGAACAGTACCTTTTTAACCTGTACGCGATGCTCACAATGCCTTTTTTACATGGCTTTGCGATTGACGGTGCATATAACTGTATGTCCTTTGTGGGGAAAGTTGTGGAACTGAGTGGTGCAGTTCGTCTTGCAAAGCCATATTATCAGTACAGTATTCGCGAGTTGGATGAGCTGTTGAAACCATATTTTTATACGGAGCGCTATTTTGGAGACAAAGAAACACCGGCGACACAGCGATATATGGATAACGTGCCGCTGAGGGAAAACATCAGGATGTTTCTGAGGTTAAACAAAAAGCTGCTGCGCAGAATGATGAAAGGAGGCTGCAATGAGGGCAGTCATATTTAATTCCGGATTGGGAAGCCGTATGGGCGGACTTACCCGGATGCAGCCTAAGTGCATGGCAGAGCTCTATAATGCAGAGACGATATTTGCGCGCCAGGTCAGACTTTTAAGCGCATGTGGTGTGGAAGAATTTGTCGTTACGACAGGGCCGTTTGCGCATCAGATTGAGGATGCAGCGGCAGCATGCCGCAAATACAATCCAAACCTGCGATTTATCTTTGTGCACAACCCACAGTATCGAACGACAAATTATATTGTATCGATGTACCTGGCAGGAAGCTATCTGGACACAAAGCTGCTGCTTCTGCACGGCGACCTTGTATTTAATGAAGCGCTGGTGCGGGAAATGCTTTCCAACCCGGCAGAATCCCTCTGCCTGTATCATGAGGACAGAATCCTGCCGCGAAAGGATTTTAAAGCGCAGTTTTGCAATGGAATGCTGGAAAAAGTGTCAGTGCACATATTTGGCGAGGACTGCTATGCTTTTCAGCCTTTGTATAAGCTTAGCGCCGATGCAGTCCGAATCTGGCGGGACAAGGTTGCTGCGTTTGTGGAGGCAGGAAAATGCCATGTCTATGCGGAGGAAGCGCTAAATGAGGTCACGTCTGATATAAGAATCGCGGGAATGTCATACAAGCAGCACTATATTGATGAGATCGACAACATGGAGGATTACTGCAGAGTATCTGAAGAAGTATGCAGATTCGATATGACGCGTGAGAGAATAAGTTGTCACCTGCTTTAGAACTGTGATGGGCCTGAATCATCAGAATGCTTATATTTGATCAGTTCACCGGCTTCGACGTTCAGATACCAGCACAACTTGCAGATTAGGACAGCATCGATCCGCTGAAAATCATCACGGCAGTACCGGTTGAAGTTGGAGCGCGGAATATCCAGATCCTTGCAGATTTGATTTTTGCTGATACCTTTTGCTTTTAGAATATCATTAATTCGCAGATATAAATTACCATAATTATCATTTGTATGTCTCATATGAAAATCTCCTTTACTTTTCATCCACAATTATATATAATGAATGGAAGTATAGCAATTCACTATAAAGTCACTCACTATATAGTTAGGTACAAAGGACGAAGGTTTCATGGAGAA
This sequence comes from uncultured Lachnospiraceae bacterium, assembly GCA_947178145.1. Classification (GTDB taxonomy): domain Bacteria; phylum Bacillota; class Clostridia; order Lachnospirales; family Lachnospiraceae; genus COE1. The sequence continues at coordinate 16,314 of CAMWXE010000093.1, forward strand.
GAATGAATTTAAGGATCGGTTATTTGATATATTGAATGATACGGAAGGGCTCCCTATACAGGATATCATTACAGAGGACAACAGTGATATCCTCAATGTCTATCTGACAGATGGAACAAGGTTTTCTGTACATGTGGGAAACAGGGGCAACTGGAGTATCCAGGAAGTGTCATTCTGATTGCGGAAACGGCAGGAACTGTCATATAATCAGGGCGAAAATAATATATTTTATAAAAAGTATTTATGGGGACAGTTTATGCTTGGCAGAAGCTATGGGGACAATGATTCACAGACAAGTGGTGTGCTGATACAGTATATACATGATATCAGTGCATATCTGCGGAAAGTCAATATTTCAAGAAAGACAACAGCGCTGGCGTTAGCCGTTTTCGTGCTGGCAGGGCTTCTGGGAGTGCGATACAAGGAGGCGGGAGCACTTCTTCCCACAAGTTCCAGTGCGAAAGGAAAGGCACTACCGATATACTGCGTACAGACAGAGGAACCAAAGATTGCGCTGACATTTGATGCCGCATGGGGAAACGACGACACGCAGAAAATCATGGAAATACTGAAAAAACATGATGTCAAGGTGACATTTTTCATGACGGGTGGATGGGTGGAGTCCTATCCGGATGACGTCAGGATGATACTTGCTGAGGGGCATGATCTTGGAAACCACAGCCAGAATCATAAGAATATGAGCCAGTTGTCCGACGCGGAAAAAGAAGAGGAAATCATGTCCGTACACAACAAAGTCAGGGAGCTGACGGGATACGATATGTTTCTGTTCCGGCCGCCTTATGGTGATTATGACTCCAAGCTAATTAAAGTAGCAAAAAAATGCAATTATTATCCGATCCAGTGGGATGTTGACAGTCTTGACTGGAAGGACTATGGAGTGGATTCCATCATTAAAACTGTTACACAGAACGAACATCTTGGCAATGGTTCCATCATTCTTTGTCATAATGGCGCAAAATATACGGTTGAGGCACTCGATACCCTGATTACGACATTGAAGGCAGAGGGGTATCAGTTTGTACCATTATCCGATCTGATATACAGAGACAATTATTACATGGATCACGAGGGAAGACAAATTCCAGATAACAAATAATATTAATGTAAAAACGAGCAGGCAATCCTGCTCGTTTTATGCACAGGGAGCATAAAGAAAATTAGCAGCGTTGCTGCGCGCACCCCGCGCGACGAGTAGGGAAAGTATTCCCTGCTCGATTGAAAGTATGTTGTCAACTTAGTTAGCATCTGCCTCTGTAGAAGTTTCTGTAGCGTCAGCTCCCTCTGTAGAAGTTTCTGTAGCATCAGCTCCCTCTGTAGAAGTTTCTGTAGCGTCAGCCTCCTCTGTAGAAGTTTCTGTAGCGTCAGCATCCTCTGTAGCATTCTCCTCACCGTTAGCATCCTCAGTAGGAGCTGCTTCAGTAGAAGGAACTTCCTCAGTAGCAGGAGTCGTATCCGCCTCTGTAGAGATTGCAGTATCAGCTACATTTGTCTCATTTGTAGATGTCTCATCTGCTGTAGATCCGCAGGCTGTGAGCATTGCTGCGCCTAATGTAAGTGCCATAACTGTAGCTAAAATTCTTTTTTTCATAATCATTCTCCTCCATTTGCGCAATTGCGCATGCACTATGTAGTGCGAAACTAATTTTCAGGAATAGAAATCTGTTTTATTCCTGTTGTTCCTTACAAGTGATTATTATACATATATTTTTGCAAAGGTCAATAGAAAAATAAAATGTTTATTCATTTTATATTTACTTTATATTTACAACACATTCACAGTTTGTTCACAAATAGCGTCAAAAGTCACAATAATGCGAATCAAATTATAGTCAAAATGCCTTAAAGTCAGGTGCTTGTGCGGGATATGGAGTGGTGCTATAATTGTGAGAAAAGACCTGTGTGGACTTTTTATAATATATCTATATGTACGGGATTGAAAAATTGAGGTTCGCGTGATGAATAGGAAAAAATACATCGCAGGTGTAATCGCTGCTATGGCAGTGATGCTTTCCGCCTGCACAGAGGAAAAGGAACTGCAGACAGCCATTGTGGAGAACAGTTCGGAGGATAATTTAACGGACATAGTATATGAAGGCATGCTTTCAGAACCGACAGTCTGCGGTCAGAAAAATACTTACGATACATTAAACGTGGCAACATATATTACTAAAATAGACGATATCTATTTCATAGCAGATTGCTATCACAATCAGATTATCTATCATGATAATCTTTCCGACCCATTAAATCAGTGGGAGATTCTGACAAATGAAGTCCACTATGCACACACGATTGCCTCCGACGGAACGATATTTGTTGTCGATGATACAGAAAATAATCGTCTGATGGTATTTCAGAAAATGGAAGAAGGGTATGTGCATACGCAGACGTTGGAGAACATAGGAATGCGTCCCCATTATGTCCAATATGATGAGAAAAATCAAGTGTTTATGGCGTGGAGTTCCATCACAGGGGAAATGTATCGAATCAAAAGGGCGGCTGCTCCAGAGTCAAATGGAGTCTATCCGCTGTATGTGGACAAGATTTTAAAAATAGACGAACTGTTTGGCGTCTATGTGCGCTCGTTTGCTGTTATGGAGGATGGAATTTATTTTGTGTCAGGGCACAACAATCAGAAGATTATCAAAGCGGCAGTCAATGAAGCAGGAGACGGATTTGACATTGTTGCAAATTACAGTGTGGCAGACGAGATTGCGGGGATGGTTCAGCTCACAAAGATTGAAGATTTTTATTACATTACAGTATCGACAGACAATCAGGAAAATCAGGATTTTGCGACAATAGTCAGAACAGACAGTCTCGATAAGCTTTCCGAAGGATTGTACGAAGATATTTATGATCAATTTGGCGTGTCTGGAGGAACCCCTTACTACATAACAGAAATCGAAGGCCGATATTATATGGCGCATCACAGAACCAGTGAAAATATCATAGCCTTCGATATCAATGACAATGCGATAGAAACTGTCAAAGTTGTCTATTGAGTATTAGGGACACGTTCTAGTCCGATTCGTGTACGAATGGGGATAGGACAAGCAGCGGCAGGGCATAAAA
>CAMWXE010000094.1 GCA_947178145.1 uncultured Lachnospiraceae bacterium
CGGGGATACCTTTAGCAATTTAATTCACCGTTATTTATGCAATGATGTACTAGTGTATGTTATTGACTCGCAATAACTGCATCTAAAATGAAGATATCCTAAAAATGAGCTTGGAAATAATACCAGTCTATAACCGTTATAGAAATTGCTCTCATTTGTTATGCTGTTTTTGCTATTAGTTCCGAATAGTCTTTATGGTACAGTTCAATAAGGGTTCCCATAATCCGTCTGCCTTTTGAAGTGACAAGGTAACGTATTGAGTGGGGAACCTTTTTGATCAGCCCATGCTGTCTCAGTTTTTTAGGATGCGGCTGGTTCTGGAACTCCGCTTTTTCGCATCCTGTATTTTGAGAAAAATAGTCTCTGCAATATCTATATTGCGAAAACCATTGATCAGATATCTGCCATCGCTGACAGCTTCCATAATGCACAAAACATCAGGAGCCCATACATTGAACCCTGAAATATGTCTGCCCTTGATGGTTTTCCCACAGCAGACTTACCCGATCTCCTCCTGTATGGATCTGACGGGCACGATGTCAGTCATGGCATCGATTAGCCTCAGGTTACAGGATTTTGAGATTTCAGCATAACAGTACAGGTTTGAAATCGATTTCCCCATAGATTTCCACTGTTCTGATTCGGTACACGGGAGAAGGGAAGCTCTTCTTTGATATTCGATTTTCTGCATATCATAGGGAGATGAAGTTTTTAGTCAACGTTGATTATTCCGATAAACTCGTTTAATAGGCAGTATTTAAGGCCTTTCAAACAAGTTTATCGGAATAATTTTTAATAGCCTCTTAATAACTGGTCTATGATATCCTGTGATTCCCATATGTCGGCATACGGATACTATTCCGAACAGAATTTTTCAGAACTGCTTCTGGCTGGATTTGATTTTATTACCCTAGCGAAAACAAATGTCAGATGGATCAGGCCGGAAATAGATAAGCAGCGTGAAGCGCTTGATGATTTCAGTAGCGTATGTCCCTTTGATCCACCAACCCATGGGGTTTCCGTCCTTCTCATGCATGATTTTGAAAAAAGCGTAAGTATGCCAGCCACAAAAGCGGTGCAGAAAAAGGTACTGCAGAAACCTTTACACGCAGAATATATCTGAACATATACTTTAACCTTTTCAGACAGTCAGCTGACAGGGCTGTTTATTCAAAATTCCTTATAAAATCAGTGTTACCACGTGATTATAGTGTGGGAAGTATGAGTTATAACATTTTATAATATCATAATTATTTGTCAACATAATTAATTTTTGACAATTGAAAGGTTGTAGTACTAAGAAGCCAGAGAATCCCAGTGTTCTCCGACTCTTCCTGTAGTCCCCGAATTATTTTTGTTATGCATGATTCAGGCTTTTGTCCTAAAACCCGTAAAAAATGTTTTTGGAAATAGTGCATAAGGATGACTTCCGATATCCTTCCTTGGGAAGGTGTTCGCTGATAGAGCGGTTTTGATTGGAACTGACTTTTCCAGTAAAACAAATGGAAATACTTTGTGCAATTCCCATTGCAAGCAGGATAGTGCCATATGCATCTCGATGGCATGGATAGTTTCCAGAACTTTTTTAGGGTATTTTTTATCTTCCACACAATCCAAGGGTGTCGGTTTATCTTTCTTCTGGTAATAACTCAATTTTAGCATATGTTTTGATCAATAATGATAGCAGAATGCATTAGTCTGTTGTTTCAGCTCCCGGAAGGCGCATTCGATCCGGAACCGATAACTGTAAAGCCGGATAAATGATGGTAGTTCCAGTGTCAGGCAGATGCTTATCAGGATGCTTGGATGCCGTTTATTGCTACCAGTACAAAATGCAGCTCCGGATACATTGTCTGAATCCCATAACAGGTCAATAGATGGAGGAATTAGGGCACAAGAAAATGATTAAAATATGCGTTGGCCAATTCTGTCCCTTGTTCAATAAGACAAGAAATGATAAAATATAACAAAATAATACTGTGCAAAATAACAATGGAAAAGGGTGATTGATAATCAGGAGTTATCATTTGAACGATAATTTATGACTGAAATAAAATATATGTTCGATAAAAGATACAATGTTTAACCGATAGAAATCCCGTCTGGAAAGGATTAACCAAACCATTACGAGCGCATATAGACATAGCATATTGCTTTTGGTACTACTTTTTGAAGAATTTAAAAGATAATTTTTAGATTTATGGTTTGCTTCTTCGCTCAAATGTGCCAGTACTTCATCCGATTAGAAATTAGACTTGTAGACTGCATGATTCGTACCATATATATATTATGATTAGGGAGTCAAAAGGGTATTTGTATTTTATCCTTTTTATGATAGGAACTTTGAAAACTGAATATATTGCTGTAAATTTTCAGAAATGTTGATTATGGATGGCTTTTGTTGCTTATCGCAGGTGGATATTTCACCATTTTTTAAGCAGCTGCCATTTTTTGGGCGACTTATCCTGGCCCTGCATATATCTGCAGAACTTTTTGATATTTAACGCACCTATTTTGCATCCGAAGAAGAAACGGCTCCGTATCAGTCCGCGTACCGGGATTTTATCAATTCCGTATTTTCGGCGCAGGATGGATGGTATTGTTTCCACCCCGTTCCGAAAACGGCTATACTTTTTAAATTCTTCGCTGCTGCGTTCCCTTTGTTGTCTCGCCCTCTGGTTCGATTTGGAGGATACCGTTTTCCTGCTTACACGTTTGAACATCTTAGGGTGGCACTGTTCTTTATATGGGCAGTCCTTGCACTGGCTCTTTTGGAAGGAAATGGTACACTGGCCGGTTTCCTGATTATAGCTGCAGCTTTTCGGTTCATGCCCGCTGGGGCATTTGAGGACTTTCCTGCCATCTTCGCTGAATTCAAAATCAGCCAGGATGTCCTCGGCTTCACGCCCTGTAAGGTTTGTGGTGACAAGATGCACATTTTTTTCGGCAGCCAGTTCTTCATTTTGCGTACCGCTGTAGGCACCATCTGTCACAATCGTTACTGTTTCAGCCTGTTTTTCCATGCTGTCGAGAGTTTCTTTCAGGAACTGACTGTCACTGTGGGTGTTCTGCTCATACTGATAATCCTCAATAATGCTCCCGTTTTTACCGGATGCCTCTATGACATTGGCCACATACCCACGGTGTTGTTTCCCGGCTTTTTCGCGGTATGTCGCATCCGGGTCGGCAGGGTTCTGCAGAATGGACGCATCCATACCGCCGTCTTCTTTGGTACGCAGGCGGTAGGTTCCGTATTCCTTTTGTATAGCCTGCTCTTTCAGCACACGCAGAAGAAGCTGGTAGCTGCTGGAATCATCATAATCTGACCCGCAAAGCTCTTTCAGTGTGGCCGCATCCTTTAGGACTATGTCTATCTTTATGGAAGTTTCCTCACTGTGGTTGTGGTATATGACTCGGTTTCGGTCGTCCGCTTCTGTATAATGCCGCAGATGTTCAGGGATTTCACGGGTTTTTGCCATCTCTTTCGCGAGGTTTGCCACGCAGGTGTAGAGCAGTTCCAGACGCCCCATCCGCTTGATATTGGAAGCAACCATCAGGCTGTCCATCCGTTTCAGGCTGCTGTCGATCTTCATCAGCTCCGCCATTTCCGATGACAGGGAAGTGATGGTTTCATGAAGGAGATCCACGCCATGCTCTGTTTCATATGCGGCGCACCTTGCGCGGAAACGGCTGAGTGTCCTGTCGCTGAGCGGCTGTTCTGCAAAAGACGTTGTGTGGAGGGCATACTGAAACCGGATGTCGAACATCAGGGATTCCAGCAATTCATCATCTGAAAGATTTGTCAGTTCCTTGATCAGAAGCGCACCGATCTGGACATTAACAGGCGTGTTTGAGCGTGAATCCTTATCGCTGTATAAGACAGCATACGGGATTTCATCAATCTTGGGAAAAATAAATTCAGCAAAATATTTCGCCCATGACCTGTCAAGGAATTTCTTTTCCCTTTCAGTCATTGTGGTTAATGGGTCAAAAAGAGATAACTGTTGTTCTTCCAATCGGTTTGGGACAAACGACATAAGAAAACCTCCAATCATTCTTGCTGTTTCTATTATACCTGAAATGAGTGGAAAATGCAGTATTTTACAACAATATATTCAGTTTTCAAAGAACAATTATCGTTCAAAAAGGATGTACCTTTTGACACTTAAATCATATTATTAAAATTTCTAAACAATGTGGTGGCATCGTCTAGAAGTTTTAATGACGCAATGGTATAAATTATACAGTTCACAAGTTTGATTTCTGGCCGAATGGAGTACTAGTATAACTCGATTTTAATTTCTTTACAGTATTATTCTTAAAATCCATATTATTTATAAACTATTTCAGGAAGTAGTTTTGTAAGGTTATTTAAATCGGATTATACTAGTACAGCATTGCGCAAATAACAGTGAATACAGCACCAGTACCGCGTTGTCGTCAGTCAACAATGCCACCGCATTGCCTCCTTCCTCTGCCTTGTCCTGTCACAAATATCAGGCACCGTTTTTCACTGTTATTTAGGCAACGCTGTACTAGATAGAGCATTTTTTGGAAGAGTTAGGAAATTGATATTATTTTGGAGATTTTGACATGACCGTAGATGTTCAAAGACTTACATCAATCATTAAAAAGCGAAATATGGGAATGGATGATAGGTTTGCAGAAAGTTATGCTATAGAGCTATTACACAAATTGGACGCAAGGCTTGTTCCGAATTTAGTTGAATGGATAGAAGAAAAGGCTATCACAGATATTTGGATCGGCAAATACTGTGTCAATGCGATTATGTCTATTCGAGGAGATTCCGATTTCTTAAGTGCATTAGAGGCAATGAATACATATCTTTTGGACGAAGAGGCAGGTGTTGATCTCATTTGGAGAGGAAAGAGATAATGACACTCAATAAGGGATATGGAATACATCCTACTATTTATGAAAATCTCTCCAATACTGAATTGATCTCTCTTTATCGTGAAAGTTCGTGGTCTACTATGGATGAGAACAGCAGACAGCAGTTGCTTCAGGAGACGGTGAACCGTTCAGCAGCGGCCAAAGGAGAATTAGGAGCATGTGAAGTCAGGTTTGCTGATCTGGATAGCAGTTTACTGGGGCAGCAAAGTGGCAATGTGATCGATGTCAATCGTACTGTTTTTGCACAAGATTTGTATATACATAATTATAGTGGTCACATAATTGAGGAAAAGGCAGTGGATTCAAATATGCGTGCTTTGGAAACGGTTTTACATGAAGATATCCATGCGTGGCAAGATCAATGTATGAATGGAACCATACAATGCATGGATGAACATTTATTGTCAGAGTATAATTCTAATAATTTTACAAGTTCTTTTGTCCCTGATGGCAATGGCGGGAAACAATTAGGTTCGCATTATTTAAATGGAATAACACAAACTACAGGGTATTATATGTATTATTTTCAGTCTACAGAGAGAGATGCGCATTTGTATTCTGAACAACGAGCGATGCAAGCCGCGAAATGCTTACAACAAATGTATGGCTCTGATAAATCTCTTTTAACATATCAGAAAAATGTCTTGTTAAATGGATATCAGGCAACCTATCAGAAGGGACAAGCTATATTTGGAAATAATAATTTTGATAAAGAAATCAATCAGGTGTTGTCAAATCAATATTATGGCACAGATATAGCTGTTGATCAAAAAATACAGATAACAGTTCAAAAGGAAATGATTGAGAGTTATCAGGCTCAAATTCAGTCATCCCTTGAGAATAAGGAGGGGTTGGCTATAGATAAGAATTACACACCAGTTACAATTGAAGATTATGATAGAAGTATGCGTGCATCTGTGAACGCTTTCTATGAACATGCTATGAATGATCCTTCTATGAGTCGTGAGGAGATAATTGCTGAAACAGGTCAAATGGCGGAAAATTATCTGAATGTAATGAGCGAATTGCAGGAAGCACATGAAAATGGCGAGATCACGTCGGAAAATGATATTGCAATCGGCACAGAAGAAGGTACAGTTGATGAGGTTACTGCATCCATCGATGATAGTGTGGGAGCGGATGGTGGTATGGAAGATGATGGTGGTGTGGAATAAATTGAGGGAGATAAGTTATGGGTTATGATTTTTCCGTTCATACACCTAATAATATACGGGAACAGAAATATACGGAGGCTTGCGGTGAGGTTTCTGATGTTGAGAGAATGGTCTTATATGGAACCGATTTGCGAAAAAGTCGTATTCCTATAGAAACAGCCCTTCTCGGCAGTGATCATCAAATTGTTTTTCAAGATGTTCAGGGACGTTCTTTTGGAATGGGTGAATCTTTATTGTCGAAGCATCTGCTTTTATTAGGCGGGATCGGATGCGGGAAGACAAATGTCTTTCACTTTATTATTGAGTCATTGTTATGTCGTATGGATCATAATGATGTCATGTTGATCTTTGATACAAAAGGCGATTTCAAAAATAAGTTCTACAGCCAAAGAAATGCCGATCATTGGTTAATCGGAAATGATATTCAATACACAAATATCTCACGAAGCTGGAATATTTTTGATGAGATGAAAGAACAAGACGGCCATTTGGGGAGAGAGAGTGAATTGGTTGCAAAAGAAATTGCAAAGCAATTATTCATAGGGAGAGAATCGTCAACACAGCCTTTTTTTTCGCAGGCAGCTTCTGATCTGGTGGCCAAGGTATTGATTCATTTGATGCGTGAATCTACAAGAAATCATACAGAAAATCAACTGAATACGGACAAGTTTGTTCAGTTTCTGAAAACTGCTGATATTCAAAAGTATCACGAGATGATAACGGATCGTTATAATCCAGATTTTGCAAGTGCCCAATTCTATTTTGGAAAACCAGGTGAAAAATTGACAGCACAAGCCCTGGGTATTTTTGGATATATCAATTCTATGGTAAATGACCTGTTTATTGGTATCTTTTCTGAACGCAGATGGGCAGGAAGTTTTTCTATGCGAAATATAGTGAGGGAAAAAGCCAAGCGGGTTATTTTTATTGAGTATGATCTTAGTGTTGGAGAGGTTTTAGGACCTATGTACCGCTTGATGTTTGACCTTGCATTGAAAGAAGCATTAGGTGGGCGTAGTACGAATCGTGGAAACACCTATTTGATAATAGATGAATTTAAATTACTTCCAGATCTGATGCATATTGATGATGCCTTGAATTTTGGCCGAAGTCTGGGAGTGAAAGTATTTGCAGGACTGCAGAGCATTGATCAGTTGTATCATGTATATGGTGAAGACAGAGGAAAGGCGTTAGTATCTGGTTTCATGAACAGTTTTTGTTTTCAGACATTTGATTTGGATTCAAGAAAATTTATCATGGAACGTTTTGGAGAAAAGTATGAAAATCTTGCATTTCATTCCAGAGCTGTTCCGGTATCGGTACAAAGACAGGGATATGTTGTTGAGGATTGGAATATTCTTGATCTGAAGGTTGGACAGGCGTATATAAATCTTGTTGGGTATGAGCCGTTTTTATTTCATTTTTTAGACTATGATAAATCACATTCTGTTTTGTGATCGGACAGATGATGTACGAATAGATCGTATGGCAGTGAGTGGAGGGGACGATGGCTTTTCTGGGAAGTATAAAAAGAGACTGTGACAATCGTAATAGAAAAAATAGAAAGGTACATAAATATTTGACCTCTTTCAATTTAAATGATTATTGGTCTTATGCATCAGGAAGTAATTTCTTAATTACCGGAGGTTTGGAAAGTCAACGCAGTCAAGTATTGACAGCGGCCGTCTGCGTGAACAGAAGGCAATTTCGCGGACCGATCATTGTTTTGAACGGAAGCCTTGACTGCGAAAAATATTTGATCGCATTGGCATCTAGTAATCAATTAGGAAAACTGATCGTATCTTCTCCATCTTACAAAAACTATGACTTATTTTATGGTATGCCTGATACATCCATTCGAGCGTTGTTCGAGATCGCTGCGCAGAAAAGAGGTGTTTCAGATCTGTCAGCATTTGGGGACTATACAGAGGCTTTTCTAAAAGTATTGAAGTGCAAGTATACGCCATGTTTTCATTCTATGTATGCAATGGCCCGCCAGAGTGACCAAACGATTGCTGATTTTGGGAGTACATTTCAAGTAAACAATGTATATTTGAATCATATCAAGAATGGAGTGGCGGGAAGTTCATTTCGGCGTATATTGACGGATTATGGAAGAGCATTTTTGAACATTCATGGCTCAAAATCTACAGGCCATGATATTTCACAGATTGACGATTCTGATAAGACATATTTGATCTGGGCAGATTCGGAATCTCAGGAATCGGCGAACGAAGTATTTGCCAAAGAGCTTACATATTTACGGGACACGAAAGGTATTGAATATTTACTTATTATCAATGATATGAATCTAGTACAAAATGATCCTATGCGGGCAGTTATAGAATCTGTAAAGAAAAAAAGTGCCCTTGGTATTTGTTATGCTGACGCAATGATTTCTTCAGGGGATGAAAACATGCAAAAAGTCATAACAGGTAATACGCCAGCATTGCTCGTGTTAAATTCAGGGGTTGAAGATCATGAAGATCAGATGAATATGTTAGCGAGATTTGGAACTTACGATCACTTTGAACCTATGAGAGGAGTTGATGCCCCTGCGGGATGGTTTCATTTGCCCGGTGAAGGTGCTTTGCATATGGGGATGACACATTTTGAGAAGCAACGTGTGACAGTAGATGATATGCAGGGATATGCAATTGCAGTTAGGGGCGATAAAGGTGATACAGTAAGCTTATACAGGAGGATTGCGAATTAGTAAGGAGTGGTTTATATGGGCTTTGATGATCTTTGGGAAAAATACGGTCAAAAAAAGGAATCAGGCCAGGTTTCTGAAAAATGGCAACAGGAACCAAGAACTACGAGGCAGCCAACAAATAAGATTCATCCAAAAAGTGATCCGTCTTCCCAGTATCAAAAAGAGACACCACGATCCATAAAACAGGAAAATGGACAAGACAGGAAAGAGGAGACGAAGACTCCTATGACGGGTGTATTCGGAACTGAAATAGATAGAAGTAGCGATTATTCTGGTAGCCAGAAGAAAAGAAATGGATTTGATTGGGACGTGATCAGAGGCTGGCCCTGGATAGATATCATATTTATTACGATCACAATAATCATGATCGTAGGTGTGATCGTCAATTTCGAGAGGGTAACTACGGCTTTGTTCTATACACTTTTGCCACTGCTGTCCAATATTTTAGAGTTATTCATTATAATTGGTGTGATCGCATGCGCAATATGGTGGTTTAACCGAAGATCGCGAAGATGATAAGGAGTCTGTCATGAGAAATACGGTAGTCGGAAAAATATTAATGTATTTAGCAGTCTGGGGAGCTCTATTTTTGATCTTATGTGTGTTATCGATCATTAAAAACTGGAGTGTGTTAGTTGCAATACTCAGCTCGACAATATACACACTTATAGAATTGATGTTTGTAATAGGGTTGATGTTATATGGTATCATTATGATGATTAGAGCATTATTTAGATAAATCATTACATAGGGGAAAAGATCAATGGATACGTTGTGCAAAAGATTTAAAAATGCAGATTGTTCTGGCCATAGCATTTCTAGAATGAATCCAGAAGAAATTGCAGATACCTTGTTTTGCTTATGCAATGCGGTTGAAGAAGGAACATTGATTCAGGCTGCGCCAGAAAATATAACGATCAAAGAGGATGGAACAGTGTCAGTTTCTCAAGAGACTGGATTGAATATTTATTATGCGGCACCAGAAATTGTATTGGGGAAGAAGAATGCGGACAAGAACTCTGGCTGGTTTACGCTTGGACTGCTTGCATATTTTGTGATCTATGGCCGCTCATATTACGAGGATAACTCTTTTCATATTGTTAATCTTCAAGATATGATGGCAAATGACTCAAGTTTGATAATGGCTCGAGGGGTTAAGAAAGAAGCACAGGATGTGCCTAGTCTGCTTCGTCTTTCCATTCAAAAATTTACGTCTTGGGTTCCGAAAAGCAGAGCAAAAGGCGCACCTGTTTTGCTTAGAGCAGTGGAACAATACTCTGCCGCAGCCGAGATCAGTTACCGTTATCTTGACCAGACTGTTGCAACTGAGACTATTATGGTAAGTCCTCCCAACGCAAACCGTACTGTAGGTTCGGCCGTTTCTGGAGATGATGGCGAGATGTATTTTGTATCAGAAAATGTGCGTATTCCGTTTAGACCGGGAAAGCATCGGTATATTGTAAATGTGGATGTCAGTTCCAATGGCCATTATGAAAGATATTTATGCATTCAACCATCCACGCAGCAGAAAAAAACAAAATTGATGAAACTTGACACAGATGTGCAGATGAGGAAAATTGAGGTTGACCGTAGAAGTGGTCAAAGTTACCTGTTCTATGTGTTGACAGGCGATCCGGTGCTACAGAAGACAATTCACGAGGAATACAAATTTCATGTGGATATTCCGGCAGATGAAGGTGTTGACAGTTCCTTGTTACAGATTACATACGATCCTACCAATGGATATGAGGTTGTGCTTTATGATCGTGCTGGAACAGAGCAGATTTCTGACAATATTCTTCATTTTGAATTGTGATGGTGGAAACAGTGATACAATATAGTGAAAAAATCGAGTCAACACATCTGTTAGGGCCTGGAGATCGTGCAGTGCTTTGGGTTTTTGGGTGTTGTTTTAATTGCCCTGGATGTATTGCTTATAATTTTAAACATGGCACATGTATTGAGGACACTGCAGAAAATCTGGCACAATGGTTCTTGGATACGAAAAACGATGGTATCACGATCAGCGGCGGAGAGCCCATGCTTCAAGCAATGGAACTCTCAAAAATGATCGAGATGATTCGTGAGAAGCGTGATGTTGGGATTGTCGTTTATTCCGGTTTTACCTATGAGGAATTGAAAAAGAAAGCAGATCAAGATCTTGGAGTAAAGAATTTTTTAAGCCAGATTGATATTTTGATCGATGGTCCCTATCGGGAGGAACTAAATCACAATGAGCCATATAGAGGCTCGTCCAATCAAAGGATTCTGCCACTGACAGGACGTTATGCGGGGGCAATGGAAGCATATTATCAAACATCTGAAGGACGGGATATTGAGGTTCGGATCCGCGGAGATAAAACATTGATGATAGGCGTTCCAAGTAAAGATCAGGCTGCAATATGGCAAGAGATTAAGAGATTAGATCAATTTTGAAAGATAGGGAGTATTGAATGGATAAAATAGTATTATATGATCCAGGGACAATTATTAGTTTCGAATTGCAGACAGATCAACGAGTTGCCATTCAAAGCGCGAATAACTTAGCTCCAGTAATGGATTTGAAATTTCCAGTGAAAGAACCTTATGCCCGTTTGGTGGGGCGATGGATTATTGAGTGCAAGAATCATATGATTTTAATGCGTGATAATGGTTCCAATGAAAGAGATGACTGTATGGTTATCTCATTTCAGGAGCCGCGTGTAGTTGTGAATGTTAAAAGTTCTTCCATCGAAGAAAACATATCTTCTTGTTTTCAATCAGTAACTAGAATTGATGTTTACCCGCGTGAAGTTGGTAAAATTAAAATCCAGACGAGTGAACAGTCTTCGCAGATGGTAAAACATGAAGAAGCATGTCCTGTGGAACAAAATCCTCGGCCTGTTATAACACAGACAGAGAATGCTTTAGTACGTCAGTTGCAAAATGATTTGGAACAGGAAAAAAAGGCGGCAAGACATTTGCAAGAAATTGTAGATTCAAAGTTAGATGAGTTCCTGCAGGCTGCGGAAAAAAACAAGCAGTATCTTGCTTCTGAGAATAGATCGAAGCTTCAGGCATTAGAGACATTAAACAGTAAAGATGATTGTCTGGAACAGGAGTTTCAGACAATTGCAACGCAGATGGATGAGGCTAATCAAAGGATTGATGCCAAAAATGCAAAAATTCAAGTACAAAAAGAGAAGTTAGACAGTATACAAAACCAATTGGATGAACTTGATTTCCAAGAGGAATTGGTTGTGTTAGATTGTGATGCCGCACAAGCGCGATTAGAGGAGATGAAGGCGCGCGTGGAGTCAAATGCCGATACATTAGTGTTGTTAGAAAATGGTTATCAGTTACGGCATGGAACGATCTCAAAAGCATTGGAGGAAATGAATAAGGAGATCGAGAAAGTTGAGAAAAGAATAGCCTTCATTCTTAAATTTAGAACTAAGTTTGATCAGAAAGTCGAAGATGCGATTTTTAGCGGCGATGGAACAATATTAACCAGCGACGAGACAGGAGAAGATTTAGATGGCATCGGAAACACAACTTCGTCATAGAATTTACGAATTACAATCGCAAATAGAATCTTTGCGTCACCAAAACAAAGCCTTTGAGAAGAAAATGTCACAACAAATGAACAAGAGATTCGTGGCTTTAAAGGTAGAGTATGAGAGGGCTTTTGTCCGTCAGAAGAATGAAACGGAAGAATCATACACAGCTAGGATTCGTGAATTTCAGGAACAGACTGTTCAGGAGATACAGCAACAGTACAAAGCATTAGAAAGGGAGTCGGCGCAGCTCTCAAAAATGCAGTCCGATAAAATCTCTGAACTCCATGCGTGCAATGAAGAATTGCGTGGTCTGCTTTATCGTATGAGAGCACAAGCGGAGACGGTTGATAAAAATCATCATAGGTATGCGTCCTCTTTGCTAGAACAGTTGCAGGAAAAGAGGACTGCGGTCTGCGCTACGCCGCATGAGTTTTTCTATCAGGGGGAGTTTGATATTATTGATTCTCATTCTAAACAGATCGCGGAGGAAATTGACCAAGAGATGTATCAGGCGGCTGCGGCCGATGCCAGTAGCGTTATTATGGAGTTTGATCTGCTTAAGACGAAAGTGGAACAAGCATTTCAGGAATGGATGATGGCATTTCAGGACTATGCAAGGATTGTACGGGGAATAGAGGTACGACTCCAATTGCTGGAAGAGCGCCAACTTCAGACGGCTGCCGGAACATTTATTATGGATCCAAATGAATTGGATTTCTGGAGCAGCGGTATGTATCTGCCATACAAACAAAAAATAGAACAGGCACTATTAACGATTGCTGAGGTAGAGAAAAAGGGCGCTATCGATTATTTAAAGAGACAGCAGAAACGGCGGCAAAAAAGTATTTTTTCCAATGTTATGGAAGCACATAAATGGGATGATGAGCTGACAGGAATAACTAATTGTATTCTGAGCGAGAGGACTTTGTCTGACGAAAGATGGGCGATTGCCAGGAATGTTGCAAAAAAGCTTGAAGAAGCAGGCTATAGTGTCATAAGAAAGAAATACCGCGAACCTGATGCAAGTATAGAAAACAAGGAATGGTACCCAGAAGGCAAAAAATATCATCAAAATCCTTTGGATTGTTATGATTTGATCGAGACCATTCAGGGAATGGATTTCATACATATTACGTTTGTGCCTGTACGAGTTAATGGTGTAGCAATTCGTAATGAATGCATCGTTTCAATGACTGCCAAAGGTTTAAAGGGCAGTATGCTTACAAGTGAAGTGATCGAGACGAATGTGAATAGGATCAAAGAGATTGCACAACACATTCGTGTCACAGGGATTGAACATAGTACAGGTCAGACAGAACGCATTGCTTTTGAAGAGCAGCGTCGGAGGAAAGAACCAAATCCAAAAGAGCAAATTCGGTATTTGGAAAGAAAATATCATTGATTGAGGAGGATTGGGTATGAGCGGAGAAGCTGGTGGAGTGCTCATTGGAGGATCAATTGCATTAGCAGTTGCACCAGTGATCATTGCTGGTGCAGCGGCGGCAGGATTGGCATATGGTGCAATAAAAATCGGTGGATTTTTGGGAAAGCATGCCATTGATTATGCGGCAGAAAAAAAACGGGAAAAGGAGTTGGTTGTTGGCCAATGTAGTGTTCAATTGGAATCTTTGTATTCTGAGATGAGAGCCGTTGTCAGAGATGAGGCAAGTGCTCATGCGAAATATGCGGAACAGATGGCCAAGCAGTTTCAAACAATGGGGGAAGAACTGAAATCAATATGTGATACATCCCCTTCGGTAGAAATCTTAGATAAGAAGATGGAGACGGATAGGAATATGGTCCGCAGTAAACTCGGAGAAGAGAGTGCCAAGATCAGAAAGGACATTATTGCGGATGGACAGAAAAGATTGTCTGAATGCGTAGAGGTGATTCAAAAAAGCAATAAAGAGAAAGCTGAGCTTGTGCAGTGGGCAGATAATAGTATGGCTGCGGCAACACTGCAGAGATCGGTTGCCGCTGAGATGGTACGTGACGCGGAGGCATCCTATAAGGTTCTGCACTCAATGTCCAAATCGAGTCAAGATACCACATTCCAAACGCAGGTAAAAAATATTTTTGTCTCCCTGGAAAGAGTGAGAATGATGATGAATCAGGGAATGTATCAGGGGGCTTTTTCTAATGCAAGGTCAGTTATCAGGGAGAGTGCTATATTGGCTTCTGAACATGTGCAGAATGAGCTAGAAATGGATATGCTTGTCATGGAACTTCACGCAAAAATAGAAGGTCTTTGGGAAGAAATGGAGGCTCAGAGATCTTTGACATTTTGTGATGAGACAAAACGAAATAAGAAAAAGGTAAAAGTTGATCTAAACAACTTTAGCCAGGGAAAGTATAAGGAGATGCTTGAAAAGCTTCAGGATCTGATGATGGAGCTTGAGAGGGAAGGTTCGTCTTCAAGTGTCTATGAGATCACAAGTCAAATAAAACACTTTGACGAAGAGATTGAACCAAAAGCTAGGCATATTATGGAATATTCGCAGAAAATTATGAGAGGCTACTACGAAAGACTGCATGTGTTGGAAATCGTAGCTGACTTTATGACAGAACAGGATTACAAGATGGATTGGGCTATGCCGGTTGGAGGAGATGCAAGTCAAAAGTTAGTCGTACATTTTATTCAGGAAATAACTGGAAATACGATCTCAGTGACACTTGACAATGATGTTGCAGCCGATAATATTGCGCAGATGGCAATGGAGATTTTGACATTCTATGACAATGGCCGGCCAGTTACTGAGAATGAAAAGAAAGAATTGAGAGAAAATCTCAATGCAGCACTTCACAAAGCCGGACTGGGAGGTACACTAGGGTGCCAAAGCCATGTGGATCAGCCTTCTGACCAGGTTGGAATGGATCATAAAGCGACAGTTAAGAATATGCCGGTCAATAGTATCGTTTAAGACAAATTGCGAGTGATAAGAAAATGAAAACCTTTTTAGAGACAAATATTTCCAAGACAAAGACATTTGTCTTATATGGAAATCTGAAAGATACCATTTGGTGTCCTGATTTGATGCCACGGGATCTTGAGCATTATCTTGTTAGACTGCTGAAGAGCAGAGGATACGAACATATTATATTCTATGGTGAAGCAGGTACAAAAGGAGCTTATTGTTTAGATGAGCAGAGTGCTAGATTCTTCTTTTCTTCTAATAAGGATATTCCGCTTCCCAAAGCATTTTCCGATGATTTTGAACAAAAATTGTCGGAATCGTTTGGCCATGAGATGGTATCATCAAATTATGAGGATAGCGATGCTGTTACGGGTTCGCAGGTGAGTGATGCATTAGAGGAGCTGTTTGAGGAATCGCTCGAAGATGAGGAGGATGATTATCACCCAGGCGATATCAGTGCGGCGGCGAGTGCAGACAGAACGGAACATGCGCCTACAGCATCGCAAACGGAACCTGCCATTCCTGTAAAGCGAGTACGTTATGCGTACCGCGGGCAGACAATGAGTGAATTTTTGCAGAAGATTCATCCGTTAATGTTAAAAAAAGATAGTCATATGGCAGTGATCTTTTACAATATTTTAACCACGGACATTAAGAGTTATGATCTCAGAGATGATATACTTGATATATGGGAGAAGAATAGCAGGGGAAATATTTGTTTACTGCTGTTTCCAGAGACTTTATATAATGAGTCTGCTCTTGAAAATAAAATCCAGCAGTTTGGATTAGAAAGTAAATTTTTGAGACCGAACCAAGGCACGGCTCAACCCAACTTAAATCCGATCAATTGTTTTAAGATCTGTCAACCCAGAGTTGACGAGATAAAATATATGCTCCGTTATTTGGCTTTGGTGGGGAATGAAAACGGGAAAAAGATAAAGTTTAGATATTCTGAGCTAGATGATTTAGCGGAATATATTGAATTTATATCAAGAACGAACGCTGCCAGATTAAATCAAGGATTTGAATATATGTCTGAAATTCATAAACGGTTTTCTGATTTCATTGAAGGTCAATATTGTTCAAATCGAACTTGGGACGGTTCATTCACAATGGATACCATTGATGATATCTATGAAGTGTTTGGTTTGAGAAATAAAGCTCAAAAGCAGCAGAAAAAGGAGAAAACAGGTGCAGATTGGGCAATTGGCCGAATCTCCACGGAACTTCCTAATGCTGAGCCGGAGAAAACCATTGAGGATCTGTTGGAAGAATTGAACAATTTGATTGGCCTTCAGACAGTGAAACATAAGGTGCGTGAGATGATCGATCTTCAGAAATATAATCATATCTGCAAGGAAAAAGGGATTCCTGTCGTAGATCAAAGTCTGCATATGGTATTTACAGGTAATCCCGGTACAGGGAAAACGGTTGTGGCTCGTCTGATCGGAAAGATCTATCGTTCTATTGGAGTGTTATCCCAAGGCCAATCAGTGGAAGTGGGGCGGGAGGATCTTGTAGCATCTTTTGTCGGACAAACTGCATCAAAAACGAGAGAGGTCCTAGATAGAGCCAAAGGTGGTGTTTTGTTTATTGACGAAGCATATACTTTGGCCAAGCAATCTGGAAATGACTTTGGCCAGGAGGCGATCGATACCCTGTTGAGATATATGGAAAATAACCGTGACGATATTGTTATCATAGTAGCTGGTTATCCTGAGGAAATGAATTCTTTTATGAAATCTAATCCTGGGTTAAGTTCGAGGTTTGCGCAATTTATCGAGTTCAATGACTACTCTGTTGATGAGTTGATGGATATATTGCAGACTATGACGGAGAAATCGGGTTACATAATGCCAACAGATGCTTTTGAACGTGCGAAAGAGGTGATACGGCAAGGAAGCGAACAGGGGGGACGAGATTTCGGAAACGGAAGATATGTGAGAAATATCTATGAGGCTGCAATACGCAGTATCGCCAGCCGCGTATCAGGCAGCCAATGTTTCGGCCACACGGAAATGATGACTTTTGTCCCAGAAGATTTTAAGCTGCCAAACGATTTGGAAGAGACAAAGATTGGTAAGGAAAAAACAACAGAGCAGCTGCTTCAAGAGTTAGAGCAGTATATTGGTTTGGAGCAGGTAAAAATCCAAGTAAGAAAATTGATCAATCAAGTAAATATGAACCGAAAAAGAGCGGCAAGAGGTATCCATGTGACAAAAACCAGCCTTCATATGGTATTTACTGGAAATCCAGGCACTGGAAAAACTTCCGTTGCCCGTATGTTGGGAAAATTATATCAATCGATCGGAGTGCTTTCATCAGGTCAATTGATCGAAGTGGGCAGAGAGGACTTGGTTGGCCAATATATAGGACATACTGCCCAGAAAACAAAAGAAGTATTGGATCGTGCTATGGGCGGTATTTTATTTATTGATGAAGCTTATACGCTGTCAAATTCGACAATAAATGATTTTGGACAGGAGGCAATTGATACCATACTGAGACACATGGAAAACCATCGCGATAAAATGATTGTGATCGTAGCAGGGTATCCTCATGAAATGGAAAGATTTATTCAGTCAAATCCTGGATTGAAATCAAGATTTACGACTACGATTGATTTTGAAGATTATTCGCTGGAGCAACTGATGGACATTCTCGCATTACAATGTACAAAAAACGGATACGTGATGACAGAGGATGCCAGAGAAAAGGCGCAAGAAATACTGCAATATGAAAAGACCGCAAATAAAAATAATTTTGGCAATGGCCGCGTTGTGAGAAATATTTTTGAGTCAGCTACATTTAACCAGAATGACAGAATCAGCGGTATAGATGATTTGACAGATAGAGAAATGATGACACTTACGGCTGAAGATTTTTGCTAATCATGTAATTACGAGGGTTGTATAAAGTTATTTTCCCATAGAAACGCAGACCAATTTGTAACTGTGAAGAATGTGATAAAAGGGAGGTATGATGTTGTGATTGGTCGATTCAATATGTCCAGCGACCAGAATGATAAAAATAACAGGGGAGTTAGTTCTGATGATCTTAACGAAGTTATTTCTATGTCATTGGAGTTCGCAAAGAGACATCAAGCAGTTCTTATCTTATTGTGTGGAAGTATCGTTGAAAATTATGATGTTTTTTTAAATAATTTGGCTGTACAAATGTATAATTGCGGAATGATCGATGGCCAGACAGTCGAAAAGAGGGGATTGCTCCAGATACTGAGTGGAAATCTACCTATTGAGACTGTTGTCCGAGAGCTTGTTGGAACTGGTAATGCAATTAGAAAACTTAGATATATTAGCAGCTTTCATCAGATGCAGTATGATATGCAGCATTCCATGTCACTGATAAATAAATTACAATCACTGATGATTAACAATCAAATATTCTCGCCTATCGTATTTAATGTACCAATGGATACACATCTGACAATAAAAGATATCTGTCCTGAACTATGGAATAATTCGCTACGTTATATTAAAAAAAGAGATAAGCCGCGATCTGGATATCATACAACTGCTAAGGAAAAACGAGTAGTGATAGAAACGGAATTATTTTGGTATACCAAGAATAATGAACTTTTTGAAACTGAAAAAAGAAGGGATTAGGAAGATTGCAAAGAAATGTGACATAAATTTTGAGACATCTGCATTACCCAAGAGTAAACGTTTAAAATGCAAATTTATACTGCGTTTAAAGCTCAAAGATATAATGATAGTTAAATACAATGGAGGAAAATATTATGCTGATTTCTGGAATATTTGCAGGAGAAAACTTAACACAGGCTGAAGAGATGA